>CAMVYG010000012.1 GCA_947171615.1 uncultured Clostridia bacterium | reverse complement strand
CTGGGCTTGGAAGATCCCCTGAAAGAAGAACCTGCTCCCCTTCTCACTCCGCCGCCAGGGCTGCGGAAAACAGCGCCTTTGTATAAGGGTGCTGCGGTGGGCTGGAAAGCGCGGCGCTTTCCCCAAGCTCCACCAGGCTTCCCAGGTACATCACGCCGATGCGGTCCGACAAATAGGAGACCACATGGAGATCATGGGAAATAAAAAGATAGGTCAGCCCCAGGGCTTCCCGCAGCTCCAGCAGCAAATTCAAAACCTGGGCCTGCACGGAAACATCCAGCGCGGAAACAGGTTCATCGCACACCACAAAATCCGGCTCCAAAATCAAAGCCAGGGCAATGGCCACTCGCTGGCGCTGCCCGCCGGAAAGCTCGTCCGGCCAGCGCTCCAGGCAGCTTTCCTCCAATCCAACCGCCTTCAGCAGTTGAAGAATTCTTTCCCGCCTTTCCGCTTGGTTTGCACCCAGCTTATGGATTTTTAAGGGCTCCTCCAGAAGCCACCCGATGGTCTTTCCCGTATCGATAGAGGAATAGGGATTTTGAAAAATGATCTGCATCCGGCGGCACAGCTCACGAAACTGTTTTTTGGAAAGGCGGGTCACGTTTTCTCCTTCCAGAAAAATTTCCCCGGAGGTGGGTTCCAATAAATGCACCAGCATCTGCCCGAGGGTAGATTTTCCACAACCCGATTCTCCCACCAGGCCGAAAATTTCTCCCTTTTCTATTTCCAGGTTCAGGTCGGAAACCGCTAAAATCCGGTCTTTTCCCTGCCGGAATTCCTTTGAGAGCCCCTTGATCTGCAAAAAAAGCTTCCTGTTTTCTTTCTTCACAGGCCCCACTCCTCCTTTGCGTCAATACAAAGGGCCATACGCCCGTTTTTTTCCAGCCTGGGAGGAGAGCCCGCTTCACACTGGGGTCTTCTCCTTTCACAGCGGTTATAAAAGGGGCAACCCTTTCCATCCCGCTCCTCCAGGGGCGGCACTGTGCCGGGAATGGGGCGCAGTTTTTTTCCCCGTCCCGAAAGAGAGGGCAGGGACGCCACCAGCCCCTTGGTATAGGGATGGATCGGCTGAGAAAGCACCTGCTCCGTGGGGCCGCTTTCCACTACCTGCCCGGCGTACAGGATATACACCCGGCTGCACATGCGCCGGATCACGCCCAGATCGTGAGAGATCAGAAGCACCGCCGTACCCATTTCCCGGTTCATGCTTCGGATCACCTCTAAAATCTGCGCCTGTATGGTCACATCCAGAGCGGTGGTAGGCTCGTCCGCAATCAGCAGCGCCGGGCGGTTCAGCAAGGCCATGGCGATCATCACCCGCTGGCACATACCCCCGGAAAGCCGGTGAGGGTATTCCCCGTACAGCCGCTCCGCATCCGGCAGACCCACCTGCTCCATGATGGAAAGGGCCTTTTCCCGGGCTTCCTGCCGGGAAGCGCCGTGTACCCGGGCCGCCTCGGCGATCTGTTTCCCCACCTTCATCAAGGGGTTCAGGGCGGTCATGGGCTCCTGGAAGATCATGGAAAGCTCCTGCCCCCGAAGGCGGCTGCGCTGTTCCTCTGTAAGGCTCAGCAGCTCCGTCCCCTGAAACCGGATCTTTCCATGAGAAATTCTGGCAGTTTCCGGCTGCAGCCCGGCAACGCTCAGGGCCGTTACGGTTTTGCCGCAGCCCGATTCTCCCACCAGGCCTACCATTTCTCCCGGCTTTACCTGAAGGCTCACTTCCTTCACAGCAGGGCGGTATTCAGCAGGTTTCCCTACCGGAAATTCCACGGTCAGCTTTTCCACGGCAAGCACAGGAGGTATTTTATCTGTCATGGCCGATCACCTCCTGCAAGCCGTCTCCCATCAGGTTAAAGCCCATGACCAGCAGCGTAATGGCGGCGGCGGGCACCAGCACATACCATCCCGCCTGCAAAATACTGGCCTGGGCCTCACTGAGCATTTTTCCGAAGCTGGGGGTGGGTGGCTGAATTCCCAACCCCAAATAGCTGAGCCCTGCCTCGCTCATGACTGCCCCGGCAAAGCTCAGAGAGCAGGTGACGATCAGATCCGGCGCCACATGGGGCAGAATGTGCCGGAAAATGATTCTGCCGTCTCCCGCGCCCCGCACTCTGGCCGCCTTTACAAAATCCGCTTCCCGGTATTTGAGAAAGCCGCTTCTGGTGATCCTGGCAAACCGGGGAATGGCCATGATCCCCAGCGCAAGCGCCATATTCCCCAGCCCCACGCCGAATACGGCAATGAGCATCAGCGCCAGCAGCACCCCGGGAAAAGCCATCTGCACATCGATCAGCTTCATCACAAGTTCATCCAACTTTCCGCCATAGTAACCGGAGAATATGCCAATGAGACCACCGGTTACAAACCCCGCGGCCACTGCCAGCCCACCGATCAGAAAAGAATACCGCGCGCCCTCCATCATTCTGCTCAGAATATCCCGCCCAAACTGATCTGTTCCCAAAGGATGGGCGGGAGAAAAAAATTGCAGCTTATTGGTAAGCTCCATAGCGTCCGGATCATAAGGCATCCAAAAAAAGCCCGCCAGCATCAAAAGGAGCATCAGGGCCACCATACAGGCCCCGGCAACAAAGCGCTTTTTGTGCCAGCAGCGTTTCCACAGCTCTGAAAATCTCAAGGGCCCTCCCTCCTTTTCACTTCAGCCGGATCCGGGGATCGATCACCGAATACAGAATATCTACCACAAAATTGCACACCACCACGATCCCCGCAAGATACAGCACCAATCCCTGGATCAGCGGCAGGTCCCGGGTAGCAATGGAGGTGGAGATCAGCCTGCCGATACCGGGCAGGGAAAACACGTTTTCAATGATAATGCTGCCTCCCAGCACATCGGTGACCAGCATACCAAAGATGGTCAGCACAGGGATCAGAGAATTGCGCAGCACATGGCCCCACATGACTCTGCCTGGCGCCGCTCCCTTGCTTTTGGCAGTGCGCACATAAAGCTCTCCCTCCTGCTGAGAAACGCTTGCCCGCACATAGCGGATCAGCACGGCGGAGGAACCGAAGGAAATGGCAAGGGCGGGCAACAGCAAACTTTGCAGGCACTTTAAGGGGCTTTGAGCCCAGGGCGTATAGCCCATGGAAGGCAGCCACCTGAGCTGTACGGAAAAAATTTCAATGAGAACAATGCTCATACAAAACGCGGGAACAGAAAGCCCCAGCTGGGAAAGGAAGGTAACGGGGGCGGCATATAGCTTTTTCCCATGGCGGGCAAGCCACAGGCCTGTGGGAATTCCGATCAGCACAGTCAACGCCAGGGAAAACACCGCCAGCGAAACCGTGACGGAAAGCCCGCCGGAGATCAGCTTTGCCACCGGCTGCCGGTACTGGTAAGAGGCGCCTAGGTCTCCCCGCAGCACGCCGGCTGCCCAGTTGAGAAACCGTTGGGGAAGGGGCTGATCGGCGCCGATCTCATGGCGCAGCTGCTCGATCTGCACCGGGTCGGCGTCCACGCCTAAAATTGCCGTGGCCGGATCGCCGGGTAAAATTTGAAACACCGCAAAGGTGACAAGCGACACCAGCAGCAGAGTCACAATAAACCCTGCTGTTTTCCGGGCATAATACGCCATGCCTGCACCTCCTTTTTTAGAGAGCCAATCAAAGCAAAATATGTGTACAGCATACTGCCGTACTGCCCTTCTCTGAAATCAGCTTCTTTTATTCATACCGCAGGCTACTGAAATCATAGAAGGTCACAGGATAGAAGGTAAAGCCCTTCAAATCCTTGCGGCAGGCCACGATCAGGTTGGGGTCGGTCAGGTAGACCGCCGCCGCTTCCTCCGTCAAAATTTCCTGACAGCGCTTGTATTCCTCGATCCGCTTTTCATCATCCAGCTCCACTCTGGCGGCGGAGATCAGTTCGTCATATTCCTCATTGGCAAAGTGGAAAAAGTTGCTGGCATAAGTGCTTTCATACCGGCCTAATACGGAATCTGGGTCAAGCTTGCCGCTGAGGCCTACAATGGTGGACTGATAACTGGCGTTCTTGTATACATCATCCAGCCAGCTGGCCCATTCGATCAGCTCAATTTTTGCATCGATGCCCACAGCGGCAAGCTGCTGGGCAATGACCTGGGCGGTATCGATATGCTTCTGATAATTGGCGGGCACGGTAATGGTCATGAAAAAGCCGTTTTCGTAACCCGCTTCCTTCAGAAGCGCCTTTGCCTGCTCCACATTATACTCATAAGTTCCTTCCAGGCTGTCATTATAATAGGCGGCCATCACAGGGCTGAAATTGCTGGGAAGGGGTGTGGCATACCCGCCAAACACGCCGTCTACGATCTCCTGCTGGTTGATGGCATAGCTGACGGCTTTGCGCACCCGCACATCGTCAAAGGGAGCCGCCTTGTGGTTTAAAAACAGGCTTTGCACCATGTTCTGGGGAGAGTTATAGATATCAAATTCCCCCTCCAAAACCTTGGCGTCCTCCGCATCCAGAATAGCGGCAATATCCAGCTGACCGGAGCGCAGGGCGGAGACCACGGCGGCGGTATCGTCCATGATGTATACCTCTACCCGGTCTACCTGGGCCATTCTGCCGGGATCATCTCCCTTGCCTTTACCGTAATAGTCGCCGTTCTTTTCCAGCACGATCCGCTGAGAAGGAGTGTATTCCACAAAGCGGAAGGGTCCGGTTCCCACCGGCTGAGTGGCCTGCTCCTCATAGCCCTCCGGCAGCACCGCCATTACCGCCAGAGAAAGAAAGGCGGCGGAAGGGGCGTTCAAATGGGCTACGAAGGTGGTTTCATCGGGCGCTTCGATGCTTTCGATCATGCTGAATTTTTTGGTAAGCGGCTCGCCCCCGGAAAGGCCGGTCAACTGGTTGTAGCTGTAAAGCACATCGGCGGAAGTGAACTTCTTCCCGTTGTGGAAGGTCACGTCCTTCCGCAGATGGAAGGTGTAGGTCTTTCCATCTTTACTGATCTCCCAGCTTTCCGCCAGGCCGGGAATAATGTTCCCATCGCTGTCATACAGGCAGAGGCCTTCAAACACATTGTGAAAAATAGCTTCCGTATCCGAAGCTGCCGACCGCCAGGGATCCAGGCTGTCCGGGTCAGCAGTGGTATTGATGCGCACCACCTTGGGCTCTGAAGACACTCCGGAAGAGGACTCCACCTTTTCAGAAGCGCAGCCTGTCAAAGAAACGGCAAGCGCCAGGATCAAAAGACCGCAGAGAGCACGGCGTAAATTTTCAGAAAAAGCTTTCATAGTTTATGGCCCCTTTCTCTATAACTTATAAGCTTCCCCGCCACAGCACACAAATGCAGGATTCGGCTTCCACAAAAAAGCCGAATCATTTGGCAATACAGCTTTTCAGACGTAGCTTAGCTTCCATTATAAGCGGATTTCGGGAAAAAGAAAAGAAAATTTTTGTAAAATCTCTTTTCCCGGAGACAGAAAAAAGCGGAGCTGCCCCACCCGGGCGCTCCGCTTTCTCATAGAATTTTTTAGAAACTGTGCCGATAGGATTTCTGCCGCATTTCATTAGTGCGGCTTTTTCTTTCTCAGGTGCGGGCCAGGCCGTCCACGCTCAGCACAACACCGGTAATGTAGCTTGCCATTTCGCTTGCCAGGAACACAAAGGCGTTTGCCACTTCTTCCGGCTCACCGATGCGGCGCAGGGGAACCTGTGCCACCATGCCCTGAATGATGTTCTCCGGCACGGCCTTCATCATGTCGGTATTGGTGATGCCGGGGGCCACGGCGTTGACGCGGATCCCCTTGGGGCCAAGCTCACGGGCCAGGGAAAGGGTCATGCCGTTTACGGCAAATTTGCTGGTGGGATAAGCCACACCGGCGGGCTGGCCATACAGGCTTACCATGCTGCTGGTGTTGATAATGGAGCCGCTGCCCTGTTCCGTCATTTGATCCACCACCGCGCGGGTACAGTTGAACACGGCCTTTACGTTCAGATCCATGGTCTTCTGGAACATCTCCGGCGTGTAAGCGGAAAAAGGCTCAGAAGCGGAAACACCGGCATTGTTGGCCAGAATATCAATGCGTCCGTACTGTTTCGCCACCTTGTCAAAAGCAGCCTTTACGGAATCGTAATCGGTCAGATCGGGCCAAATGCCCTCCACCCGCCAATCGGCGTTTTCAGCCTTCAGCTCCTTTACCGCCTTTTCGGCAGTTTCCTGGCGGGAGCCGCACAACACCGCGATGGCCCCATTTTTCAAATACTCTCTGACGATGGCAAAACCGATGCCCCGGCTTCCACCCGTTACGATCGCTACCTTGTCCTTTAACAGCATAGAATTTCCTCCCGACTCGCCTGAAGCGATATTTTGTTAAAATTATAACATACAAATTTCCAAAAATCTATACCCGGGGAAAAATTATTCTTAAAACATTTGCTGTTCGCAATTCATTGTTCGTTCAAGGTAAAAAACTGTAGAAAATTCCCATTTATCACGCTAATCGCCCTTCTCTTTTTGCGCCACAGTGTGGCGCCACCACTGTCCAGCATCCAGTATCTAACATCCAGTACGCTAAATTCCAAATTTAGCGCGCTTTGTCCTTTAAATTGCTCATTGCTCATTTTTGCAGAGCTTCCCACACAGCAGCGTTTATAATGGCGCAGCCGCCGCCTTCGCTTGCCTTTTTTCGGGAGATGGGGTATGATAAAATAACCGCAAAGCGGTTATCATCGAGAAAGTCTGAGGTGCAAAGCACCTCTCTTTTCCTTGCGGAAAAGCACCGCCTTTCTCAAAAAAGGTTTATGATAAAATAACCGCAAAGCGGTTATCAGCGAGAAAGTCTGAGGTGCGAAGCACCTTGCCTTTTCTCAAAATCGGTTTATGATAAAATGATGGAGGGGGGAAGCCTTGTGAATCGCTTTTTCGGTACGTTTATTTCCGGCACAGGGGAGATCGTGGAGGGCATTCTTCGGCAGCGGCTGAAGGATCTACGCATTCTCACGCTGCTGGACGGCGGGGTGGAATTTGAGACTGCTGTGCCTTACAGCGACCTGAACCTGTTTTGCTTTCACAATCTCTTTCAGGTGCTTCATAAAAAAGAAGCTTCGGCGGAAGAGCCTTTGAACACCTATTTGCGGGAGCTGCTTGAGGCAAAGGCCGATTGGAGCGGGGTGGGGAAAAATTCCCCAAAAATAAAAACCTTTCGCCTGGTGACCTCCCGGCAGAATCAGCTTGTTTCGGTGGATGCCGCCCTGCGGGAAAAGCTGGAGCAAAAGCTTTCCCGGCTGTCCGGCCTTAGGGTAAACAGAAGCCGCCCCGATACGGAATTCTGGCTGCTTTCCCGCAGCGAAGGGGTTTTCTATTTTCTGAAACGCCTTTCCCGGCATATGGCATATGACAAGCTGTTGGATCCCGGTGAGCTCCACCCGGAGCTTGCTTATATGATGTGCTGGCTGACCGAACCGAAGCACACCGATGTGGTGCTGGATCCCTTCTGCGGTTATGGGGCCATCCCCCTGCAGCGCAGCAGGCGCTTTCCCTTTGAAAAGCTCTACGCCTTTGACAATGCGGAACAGCCCCTTGCCCGTACCCGGGAAAAGCTGCCCCGGAAAAATCCCAATATTTTGGTGGAGCGTCACGACGCCCTGACGTTGCATCAGGTGCTTCCCCCGGAAGGGATGGACGCCATTATCACCGACCCGCCCTGGGGGTTGTTTCAGGAAACGGAGCTGGCGCTTGAGGAATTTTACCGGCGTATGGTGGAGGAATTTGCGGTTCTTCTGCGTCCCGGCGGAAGGCTGGTGCTGCTCACTGCCAGAGGAGAAGAGCTTTCAGAGGCTCTGGAAAGCGCCCCGGCGCTTGTACTAAAAAAAGAATACCATATTCTGGTTTCCGGGAAAAAGTCCGGGCTATACCTTTTGGAAAAAACGGAGTAAGGCAGACGGCAGGAAACGTCAAAAAGCGAAAGGGGCCGGAAGGATGACATACGACTGTTTAATGATAGATGATGAGAAGCTGCTGGCGGACAGTACAGCGGAATATTTTAACCTGTTTGGTGTGAAAACCGCCATTGCCTACAGCGCCGCGGAGTGCAGAGACTTTTTCAAGGAAAACACGGCAAAATTGCTGCTGCTCGATATCAACCTCGGCGATGGCAGCGGCCTTACACTTTGCAAAGAGCTGCGGGAAACAATGGAGGTTCCGATCCTTTTTGTGTCCGCGCGGACAAGCGACGACGATCAAATCGCCGCTTTGAGCATCGGCGGCGACGATTATATTCAAAAGCCGTATTCCCTCAGTGTGTTGCTGGCAAAGGTCAGGGCGGTGCTCAAGCGCTGCAAAGGCCGGGAGCCCGAAAAATATACCGATGGCCGCCTGACTGTGGATTTTCAGGCAAAGCAGGCGCTTATTGGGAAAGAGCCTGTACGGCTGACCTCGCTGGAATTCAAGCTCTTAGCCTATTTGATCCAAAACGAGGGAAGGGTGCTTTCCAAACAGGAGCTTTTTGAAAAAGTGTGGGAAGATAAATTTACAGGAGACGGAACGCTGAACGTGCATATCCGAAAAATACGCGAGGCAATCGAAGAAAGGCCGGGAGATCCGGAGTATATCCTCACCGTATGGGGAGACGGCTACAAATTTATCGGGAGGCGCCCATGAAAAACCGTGTTTTTTTCGGCTGCCTTCTGTTTCTTTTTCTGACGGAGCTTGCGGTTTTGATTCTGTTTGCGCTTCCAAGGGCGGAAAAGCCCCAGGACGCAGTAGTGGTGAATGAGGCCTTAAAAACCGTGCAGAGGGATTGGGATTCCCTGGAAGATCATAAAAACCACACAGATCTTGACTATGTTGTGATCGATTCCGGCGGAGCTGTGCTCTACCGAACGAAGCCGGGCCTCAGCGAAAGCGTGAACGCCGCCATCAGTCATAAAGATACCATTCTTACGGTGGAGGCGGAGGGCGCCGCTGTTGGGAAGCTCCTTATTTTCAACAACGACGCGCAAATTCTGCAAGCGGAAAAGCAGGCGCTGCTTTTTGCCGTTATTGCGGTATCGCTTGGGCAGTGCGCCCTTTGTGCGGCATATTTTTTCTATGTGCACCGCAGGGTGATCCGTCCCTTCTACCGGTTGAGGAGCTTTGCCGAGCGTATCGCCCAGGGTAATTTGGAGATCCCCCTTCAAATGGACCGGCAAAATTTGTTTGGGGCGTTTACCGAAAGCTTTGATTTAATGCAGTCTGAGCTGAAGAAGGCGAAAATAGCCGAGGCGAAAGCGCAGAAAAGCAAAAAGGAATTGGTGGCGAAGCTCTCGCACGATATCAAAACGCCGGTTGCAAGCATCAAAGCGGCCTCTGAGGTAGGTGCGGCACTGGCCCCCCATGAGAAAATCAGGGCAAATTATGAGCAGATCATTCAAAAAGCCGACCAGATCAATACTCTTGTCACCAATCTGTTTTCCGCTACCCTGGAGGAACTCCAGGAGCTTTCGGTGACCCTGGCGGAGCTGAGCAGCCGGGAGCTCCAGCCCCTGCTGGAAAATTCCGATTATCTGCATCGCGGGGCCATACCGCCTATTCCGGATTGCATGCTGCTTGCGGACAAGCTTCGCTTACAGCAGGTATTTGACAATCTCTTTGCCAATTCCTATAAATATGCCGATACGGAGATCAAGGTAACAGCGGAGCTGGAGGATCATTACCTGAGGATCCAAATAGAAGATTATGGCGGCGGTGTGGAAGGATCGGAGCTGCCTCTTTTGAAAGAGAAATTCAAGCGCGGAGGCAATGCCAAAAACATAGAAGGCGCCGGGCTGGGACTGTATATTGCCGATACCTGCATGAAGAAAATGCAGGGAGAATTGAAGCTTGAAAACGGGGAAACCGGGCTGAAGGCCACCGTTCGAATAGCTCTCAGCGGTGCGATTTAAGGGATATTTAAGGATTGCCTAAAGACTGTTAAGAAAGAAAACGGTATCATAGTGCGTGTAAAAAGGAGGACACGGCCTATGAAAAAAACTTTATTGAGAACTGAAAAGCTGAGCAAATCCTTTTCAAACGGCGGCGCCATGCAGCATGTTCTGAAAAACATTGATCTGCAGCTTTATCAGGGAGACTTTACCGTGATCATGGGGGCAAGTGGCGCGGGAAAATCCACGCTGTTATATGCTTTGTCGGGAATGGATACGCCCACCCTTGGAAAGATCACCTTTGGAGACAAAGTCATTTCCCAGCTTTCACAGGATGGACTTGCCGCGTTCCGGCGGGATCATTGCGGGTTTGTGTTTCAGCAGATCTATCTCATCGATACCATGAGCGTGATGGATAACGTGCTTGCCGCGGGGCTTCTCGTAAGCAAGGAGAAAAAGGCGCTTGCAAAGCGGGCGGGAAAGCTGTTTCAGGCAGTGGGTATTTCCGAGGAGATCCAGAAGAAATTTCCCACCCAGCTTTCGGGGGGAGAGGCCCAGCGCGTGGGGATCGTTCGCGCGCTGATCAATTCGCCGGAGATCCTGTTTGCCGACGAGCCCACAGGCGCCTTAAACAGCAAAACCGGGCTGGACGTGCTCGATACGCTTACCAGGTTCAACGAGCAGGGTCAAAGCGTTGTGATGGTAACACACGATATGCGCTCCGCCCGCCGGGGCAACCGCATTTTGTACTTAAAGGACGGCGTGATCTTAGGCGAATGTGACTTGGGTAAGTATACACATGGCGACGAGGAAAGCCACGAAAAGCCTCCCGGGTTACTGAAGGATATGGGGAGGAAGTATGAGAAAAAGCCATTTGAACATCCGCTCCAATCTCCGAAAATCCAGGGGGCAGGCAGCGGCCATGATCGTTCTGATCCTGCTGTCCGCCCTTATGCTGAACCTTTGGCTTATGCTTTCCATGGATTATAAGGCCAATTTTGAAAGATACCATAAAGAGCTTAACGCCGAGCATGTCACCCTGTCTGTAGATCTTGCCGACGGTGAGCTTCAGGGATTTCTGGAAAAGACGCTGGAAAAGGACAGCCGCACTGCGGAATATCGGCTGGACCCCTGTATGCACATGGTGGGAACCTTTCCCTACAACGGCGGGGAGATGAACAGCTGGTTTGTCTTTTTGGAAAAGCAGGCGGCGTTGACGCGCTCCATCGGCCCAATAGAAATCGTAGAGGAGGGCAGCTTTACAAGCGGCGTTTACCTGCCGATGCTCTATCAAACGGACGAGATCGCCGTGGGAAAACAGATCGAGATTTCCATCGGCAGCCGGAAAAAGACTTACACGGTCTGCGGCTTTTTCAACAGCGTTATGATGGGCTCCCACAATTGCACCTTGACAGAGCTTGTGCTTACCGCCGATCAGTATGAAGAGCTTGAAAGCAGCGGGTACGCGTCCAGGGCGATTCTGTGCTCTGTACGGTTGAAGGATCGGTCGGAAAATTTAAGCTGTGAGGCGTCGCTGAAAAGCGCGGTTTCAGAGCGATACCCCAACATCACCATGGTGAGCAACAGCTATAGCATCGTTTCGCAGTCCCGGTATATTTCACAGATGATCTGTTCGGGTATCATGAGCGCCATGGCGTTTTTTGTGCTTCTCATTGCCCTTGTGGTAATTGCCTCCAATATCGTAAACTATATTCAGACCAACATGAAAGACCTGGGTGTGTTGAAGGCGGCGGGGTATACCTCGGGCCAGCTGATCCTCTCTCTGCTGGCGCAGTTTTTAAGCCTGACCCTTCTTGCCGCTGCGGCCGGCACGGGCTGCTCTTACCTTTTATTTCCCGCAGTCAACGCCATGATGATCTCTCAAACAGGCATTCCCTATGCCATACGCTTTTTACCGGTTCCGATGCTCCTTTCTCTTGCGGTGCTGCTGGGCACGGTTGCCCTTGCCGTGTGGCTGGCGTCCCGCAGGATCAAAAAAATAGAGCCTATCACGGCTCTCCGTTCCGGCGTTCAAACCCATAATTTCAAGCGAAATTTAGTCCCGCTGGAAAAAACAAAAACGCCTTTAAACCTCGCTTTGGCGCTGAAGACCACATTTTCCGGGATAAAACACAATATTACGATCTGTATCACCATGCTGGCGCTTTCTCTTGTTGTGGTGTTTTCCGGCTTGATGACCGAAAATGTAATTGCGAATATTACGCCGTTTTTGAATCTTATCGTGGGAGAAACCGCGGATAGCTGCATTAGCGTACAGACCGATGCGGAGGCGGATTTTCTTGCCGAAGCGCGCGCTGACAGCAGGGTGGAGAAGCTTTATCTGTACTATTCTCTGAATGTGTCCCACATCGGCGGCGCCGAGCTGATGGCAACGCTTTGCGAGGACTTTTCGGAGGTAAACAACCAGAACACCGTATTCGAGGGAAGGTTCCCAAAATACAATAACGAAATCGCACTGGCCGCCAAATACGCAAATGAAAACGGACTTCGGCTTGGCGACGAAATGGAAATCACCGCCAACGGAAAGCGGGAAAAATATCTGATCTGCGGCTTTACGCAAATCAGCAACAACCTCGGCAGAGACTGCCTGATAACACGGGCAGGCTATGAGCGGCTGGGAACGCTCTCAGATGCAAATTACTATATCAATCTCACCGGGGAAACCGATATTGACACCTTTAACCTGGAAATGAAGGAAAAGTTCGGTGGAAAAATCAATACCACGATCAATATTCTGACCACCATAGAAGGCGCCGCAGGAGTTTATGTGTCGCTTATGACGGTTATCGTGGCGGCGATCCTCGTGCTTTCCGCCGTTATTATCGCTTTTGTCCTGTACCTGCTTGTACGCGTTCTGCTGAATAACAAGCAGCGTGATTACGGCATATTGAAAGCCCTCGGTTTTACCACGGGACAGCTTGTTCTGCAAACCGCGCTGTCATTTCTGCCCACTATAATTTTATCCACGGTTCTGGGGCTGACCGTGTGCAGCCTGATCATCAATCCGTTAACCGCATTGTTTTTAAGCGGGATCGGCATTGTAAAATGCACCTTTGCGGTTCCGGTTCCATTTATCGCGGCAGCAGGAGCGGGGTTGATCCTGTTTGCGTTTTTAACGGTCTGCCTGTTGTCTCTGAAAATCAGAAAAATCGCTCCGAAATCGCTGCTTTCGGGAGAATAAAGCGCGAAAGCAATTAGAAATTAGGAATGAGCAATGAGCAATTTAAGGGCAGGGACTTAGTTCGCTAAATTAAAATTTACTGCACCACTCCTGCCCTTCTTTTTTTGCGCCACAGCGTGGCGCCACCACTGTCCAGCATCCAGTATCAAGCATCTAACATCCAGCACGCTAAATTATAATTTAGCGTTCTATACCTTGTCTTTCATTGCTGATTGCTCATTCGTCCAGCATCTGAAAAAGAGCCGCCGCAAAACGCTTCGTTTTGCGGCGGCTCTTTGGGTGATTCCTTGCTTTGGCTGCGCGGTAGAAAAATCACACGGTTACTTTCCCGGAAAGAATATTTTTATAATCCAGGAGATTCTGCTTGAGCAGAGTGGGAGTGTCCAGGCCGTAAGGGCATTTCCTTTTGCACTGGCCGCAGTTCAGGCAGTCCTCAATTTTTCCCATCATGGCCTGGCTTTCGGGGGTCAGCCAATTCTGGGAGGGGCTGCGGCGGATCAGCTGGCTCATACGGGCGCACTGGTTAATGACGATCCCCGCCGGGCAGGGCATGCAATAGCCGCAGGCGCGGCAGAAATTGCCGCTCAGCTCTTCCCGGTCTTTTTCGATAATTGCCCGAAGCTCCGGATCCTCCATGGAAGGCGGCGTTTCCATATAGCTTAAAAATTCGTCCAGCTCTTCTTCCTTCTGCACGCCCCAGATAGGCAGGGCGTTTTCAAAGCTTGCCTGCCAGGCATAGGCAGCGGCGGAATTGGTGAGCAGCCCGCCGGAAAGCCCCTTCATGGAAATAAAGCCCACGTTGCTTTCCCTACAAAGCTCCACCAGGGCAATATCCTTGTCGGTGGCAAGATAGCAGAAGGGGAATTGCAGCGTGTCATACAGGCCGGAGCGAACCGCCTCCTCTGCCACATTCAGGCGGTGGTTGGTCAGCCCGATAAAGCGGATCTTCCCCTGGGCCTTTGCCTCCTGCATGGCTTCATACAGGCCGGTGCCGTCTCCCGGCTTGGGACAGAAAGCGGGATTGTGGAACTGGTAGATATCAATGTAGTCGGTTTTCAGCAGCCGCAAACTGGTGTGCAGCTGCTCCCAAAAGCCTTCCACTGTGGTAGACATGGTTTTGGTGGCGAGAAAAATTTGATCCCGCACATCGGAAAGCGCCAGGCCGATTTTTTCTTCGCTGTCGCTGTAAGCCCTGGCGGTATCGAAGAAGGTGACGCCCGCGTCGAAGGCCTTTCGCAGCAGCTTTCCGGCATATTCCGGGCTGACCCGCTGAATGGGCAGGCAGCCAAAAGCGTTTTTGCTGACTGTGATCCCGGTTCTCCCTAAAGTGACTGTTTGCATACCGCATGTTCCTTTCTTTGAATATATTTTAATTATACTACATGAAGGGAACTTTCTGTCAAGCAAATTTTATCTGTACCTGACGGACTCAGAGCGCATTACATGACAATTCTTGTTTCAAAAGATATCCTTACCCTGCGGGAATTCGTGAGATCGTAAAAGCGGTTGATTTGAAGCAGACCCACATGGATTTATAACACTGTTATTCATGATATAAAAGGCTGCCGCTCTCTATCAGGAAAGCAGCAGCCTAATGATCCCATGGGTTTTCTCAGCAATAAGTTTGCGTTTTTATAGAAGAACCTCATGGCCGGTTCTTGCGGATTCGTAAATGGCATCCAGGATCCGCATGATCTCCACGCCGTCCTCGGCAGGGGCCTTTGTGGGCGTACCGTGTAGAATGCAGTGGATAAAGTGGTTGATCTCGTCTTCAAACATATGAGATTCATCGGTATAAAGCTCCGGGTTTGCCAGGGTGATATTGGTCATATACCCGTTGATATTTTGATAAAATTCCACTTCGGAGCCGATCTTCACGCCGCCCCTGGTGCCGAACAGCTCCTGTTCGTACCGGTCTTCCTTTGTGTTCAGGCTGTAAGAGGTCTCCAGCTCCAGCACTGCGCCGTTGTCATAGCGGATCATAGCGGCGGTGAGATCCTCCACATCGCAGATCTCATTTTCGGAGGCATCGCTGGCACTGTAGCCCGCAAAGTTTTTTACGTCCGGGCGGTTAAAGAGCTTTTGAAAGGCCGCGCCGTAAACGGACACAGGCTTGGGATTTCCCATCAGATAGCGGGTGAGATCGAGAATGTGCACGCCAAGATCAATAAGGGGCCCGCCTGCGGATCGGGAACGGTCGCTGAACCAGCCGCCGGGATTGCCGTGCCGCCGGAGATAGGCGGCTTTGGCGTAATAGATCTCTCCGAAGAAGCCCTGATCCCGAAAATCCTCTACCACAGCGCAGTCCTTACCGAAGCGGCAGACAAAGCCGATCTGCAAAAGGCGGTGATTGCGCCGGGCTGCTTCCAGCATTTCTTCCGCCTCTTTCGTAGAGGCCGCCATAGGTTTTTCGCACAGAACATGCTTTCCGGCGTTCAGAGCCATAATGGTACAGGGGGCGTGATTGCAGTTCCATACGCATACGCTGACGGCATCCAGCTCCGGCAGTTCTCTAAGCATGGTTTCCTCATCCGTATACAGGCGGGTCACGCCAAAGCGTTTTCCCTTGTTTTCCACCCGCTCTTTGTTGATGTCACAGAAAGCGTACAGCTCAACATTGGGATTTGCAAGATAAGCGGCGATATGGCTTTCGGCAATGTTTCCCACGCCGATCACGCCGATCTTTAACTTTTTCATACAGCAGCCTCCTTCTTTGTTTTGCGGGGCTGGCGTACATACTGCCGCAAGAAATCTGCCGCCAGCCGGATGTCGGAGGCAGGGTTGCTGCCCACCTCCCGTTCGATGGTCAAAAAGCCGTGATAGCCGATATCGTGCAGCGCCTGAAGATATTGGGGCCAGCAAACGCTTCCGGTTCCCAGCACCACCTCGGCGGAGTACTGGTCTTCATCCAGAGGCAGGCCATCCTCCGTGGGCCTGAGCCCATACAGGATTTCGGGATCGCAGGGCTTCAGGCGGATACCGTCCTTGGCATGGGTGTGAACAATGTAGTCCCGGAGAGTGTACACGGCATCGGCCGCGTTGCCTTCAAAGGTCATGGCCAGATTGGCGGGGTCCAGATTTACCGCCACACCGGTGGAATGCAGGCTGTTCAGAAAATCCCGCAGAACCTCCGGCGGCTCGGGGCCGGTTTCGATGGCGAAGTGGGCTTCCAGGCTGTCTGAGAATTCGGCCAGCCGCCCACAGGCCTCCTGCATGATTCGGTAGCGGGGGTGCTGGGGGTCCGAGGGGACAACGCCGATGTGGGTGGTCACCACGTCCGTGCCCAGTTCCTTTGCCAGTTCTAAAATACCCTTCGATTCCTCAATGGCGCTTTCATTATACAGGGGATCGTAAAATCCCTTTCCCAGATCGCCGCAAAGAGCGGAGATCTTAAGGCCGTAAGAATCGGCCATGGAACGAAATTCCCTTCGCTCGGCGGCCGTCATGGCGGAGGAAACCGCATGGCCCGGAAGGGCATAGATCTGGAAGCCGTCCAGGCCCAGCTCCGACGCTTTTTTCATGGCGGATCCCGGATCGGTACAAAAGGAATCCAGTACCACGCCGATGGAAAAGTCTAACATTTTAGGTTGCTCCTTTCATGGGGGAGGGCAAGGTTTTGCTTGCCCCGCCGGGTAAAAGCTGATAAAATGAAAATAATTCAGTTCTTTTGCCAATGCTTTTCCGATGGTTACAGGATCGATTTCACTGAAAAGCTTTCGGCATCTTCTGTTTGCGCAAAGCTGATGGAAACAGCCCGGTCGTCCCAATACTCATCGGCATGGACCTTGCGGGTGTTGCAGTCAAACTGTTCCATGATGCAGGTGCAGTTATCATTGACTGCGTCAAAGGAAAGCCCGCGCTGTTCGCACCATTCCAAGGCCTTTTGCAGGTCTTCCCCTTCCCGGCAGGTCCACAGGATCATCAGGACTCCCAGCTTTCGCAGAAGGATAGCGGCGTGCAGGATCTCCCGGTTTTCCGGGCCGATCTCCGGCCATTGGTTTTGGCAGAGCGTGCCGTCGAAATCCACGGCTATGATATAGGGTTGACTTTTTTGTGAGAGCTGCTGCCGCAGCCGGGAAAGGGATGGGGAATTTGCGCCTTCCTTCCTAGAATGAAGCGCCAGGGATAAAATACTCATGGAAAGCCACCTCCTGTAATTCCATTTTAGCACAGGAGGGTTCCTTTTTGATTTTGCATTCGTACTGTAGTACTTTTGCGTATCAGCGGGAGAAAGGAGCGGTTGTATGAATGGGCGGATCTTAAAGAATGTTGAAGAAACAGAGATACCGGAAATACCGGAAATCGGCAAGCTGCAGATCTGCAACGCCGTGCAGCCCATGGTGATGGAATGCCATGAGGGTCTGGTAGAGTTTTTACTGCTCTATTCCGGTTATAAGCGGATATGGGTTGAAAACCGCCGGTATGATATGCAGGGCGGCGACCTGCTGGTCATCTTTCCGAAGGAAAAGCATGGTGCGGAGGAGGATGTTCAAAACCGATCGTCCCTTTGTTATTTTTTGATGGCCGTCCCCACGGAAATACCTGGTTTTTGTATGCTGGAGGAGAAGGAACGCCAGGCTCTGTGGGAGCGTTTGCGTACCCTGCCCTCGCGAAAGCTTCAGCTGCCCGCCTCAGCCCGGCAGCAAATGGACAACCTGTTGGCCAGCGCTTACACGGAGGATCCCCTGGCGACCGCCCGAGTCAGAGTGCGGCTGATGGAATTTCTTTTTCAGGTGCTGGATGCGGGCGCCGCTCAGGAGCGCCAGGTGCCGCCGGATATTGCCGCCGCCATTCATTACATTCGGGAAAGGCGGGAGGAAATGCCGGATATTTCTGAGTTGGCAGCCTTTGTCAATCTGTCTGAGTCCCGGTTCAAGCAGAAATTTAAGCAGGCCACCGGTGTGCCTCCTATTGAATTTATGGTGCGGGATAAGGTGCAGGAGGCGAAGCTCCGTTTGGAGAGCAGTGATCAGTCTGTCACCGCCATTGCCATGGAGCTGGGATTCAGCTCCAGTCAGCACTTTTCGGTGCTGTTCAAAAAGTATGTAGGGGAGTCTCCTGCCCGGTATCGGCGCACCCATGGGATAGTACTGTAATACTTTTGCGAAAGGAAAGCTTCTCTGCTGTCTGGTATACTATAAACATAAAACCAAATGAAAGATCTGCCCGGTTGTTCACAGGCCTGTGGCAAACGGTATGGAGGTGAAACAGCGCTGTGACATGGTTTTCCAAAAAGCCCTTTGTGGCCCTTCTGCTTTCCATGGTATTGGTGGCTGTTTTACCTCTTTTGCTCAACAGCCTGTTTTATGTGCGCTTTCAAAACACCGTGCTGGAACAGCAGGAGGCTTTAACAGAGGAATCCCTGCGCCTGAGCGTACAGGAGATCGATGAGACCCTGCTGGAGCTGACTACGCTGGGCATTAAGCTGGAGGATGAGCTGAGGGGCGTGGAGATCCCTTTGAAGGATAAGATGGATGCCGCTGCCCGGCTGCGTTTGGCTGAGCTTTCCAAAAGCCTGCACAGGTCGGCAGGCTCCGGCTCAAAATATATTGAGAGGCTCTATGTCTATTCCGCCGAGGCGCATCGGGCCGTGGAAACTGACAGCGTGGACGATGAGGAAATACTCTATCAAAAGTGTTATGCAAACCGGGATGTTCCCAGGGAAAAGATGGAACAGATACACACCACGCTTTCTTATGGGCAGATCGTACCGCTGGAAAATAACGGCATGGTCTTTATCCGCACTTTGTCCCGTGATGAAAAGGGTTTGCCCGGTAAGCAGCTGGTTATCATACTCAAGCAAAGCTTTTACAAGGTGCTCATAGACAAAGTGAATGTCGAGGGCGGCATTTTTATTTTACAGGACAGAAAAAAAGAGCTGCTGGCTGTCAGCAACAAGACGGGAATTGAATTAAAGCCGGAGCTTTTAGACGAGATCTCCCAATGGCAGGACTCGGGAAATTTTTCCCTGCAGGGGGAAAAGGCGCTGCTGTACGCGCTGCGCTCAGATAACGGCGGTTATCAGGTGAAAGCGGTGATACCGCTGGCACAGGTGCTGAAGCCCACTCAGGAACTTCGCCGGTTCCACTGGGCTTTCCTTGCTACCTCTGTTTTTCTTGGGATCTTGCTGGCGCTGTTTCTCAGCCACCGCAACATTGTGCCGGTGAACCAGATCATCGGATATATTCGGGAAAATTACGCGGGGGGTTTTACGGAAAGCCAGGGCCTGGAAGAGATCAAAAGCGCGGTGGACGGCCTGCTGGATCAGCGCCGTTCGGCCCGGGAGCAGCTTTTGCAATATGAGACGCTGATTGCCCGGAATGATCTGCGGGAGCTTTTGCGGGGAAATCCGGAAGAAAGCGGCGCCTTTTCCATTCCGGAGGGCTGCCGGTATGTGGTGGTCCGCTTTTTTACCCTGCAGCCCATGGAAGATGCCGGGATTCGGCAGATTTTTTCCTCCCAGCGGGTTTTGCCCGGGGAATGCTTTTGCCGGATGCTTGTCCTGGACGAGTATGTGATCGAAATTTTAGGCGGTGCTCAGCCGGAGTTTGACCAACAGAAGGCGGAAGAACTTTTGACCCTTCAGATTGATTGGCTGGATCAGCAGGACGCTCTTGCTGTGAATGCCGCTTTCAGCACAGTGTATGAGGGTGTGCAGAATCTGGAAAGAGCTTATGGAGAAGCCTGCATTGCAACGGCTTCCGGATATAATACAGAGGCTGTATTGACCTGTTTTGCAAGCTGCAAGCTGGAATCCGCCTATTTTTTGCGGGACTGGCATCATCTGGATAAGCAGCTGCTGTTTGCCACACAGATCAGTAAAGGAAAGATCAGAGAGACCATGCAGATCCTGCCGGAGCTGTTCCCGCCGGAATTTATGGACGATTATTTTCCCGGCTCAGATATTTCCAGCCTGCACCTCGCTTCTTTAAAATACCAGTTTCTCCACGATCTGAACACCATGCGGGACCTGCTGGGACTTGAGGATGAGAAGTGGAGCGGTTTTCTTCAGGAGCTTGTGT
>CAMVYG010000011.1 GCA_947171615.1 uncultured Clostridia bacterium | reverse complement strand
TTCGAGATTCTTCGGCGTTTTCACGCCTCAGAATGACAATAAGTGCAGTGAAAAAGTATAATTTACCGAATCGGCGTTTTTACGACCAGCGAAAAACTCCTTGCTCTTTTCTGGCAGTTAGCGCCTAAATTTGAATTCCCCGAAAATAATCCTGCAAAAAGCTCGCTCTTTTTGAGAATATTCCGCTGTTTTACTTGATTTTTGCAGGAGAAAGGCTTAAAATGAATTGAGTATGGGAAACCCATAAGGGGAAAAAGGAGAGAGTTGTGTTATGAACAGTCAGCTTTCTGAGAGGATCCGGCTGAAAAGCCCGGAATTCTCAAAAGGGCAGAGGGCGATTGCCAGATATATTGAAGAGCATGCGGATAAGGTTGCCTTTATGACGGCCTCCAAACTGGGAAAAACCGTGGGGGTCAGCGAATCCACGGTGGTGCGGTTCGCCACCGAGATCGGGTACGCCGGATACCCGGCTTTGCAGCAGGCCATGCAGGAAATGATCCGCAGTAAAATGACCAGCGTGCAGCGGCTGGAAATGACTTCCGCCAATCTTGGCCCCACGGAGCTTTTGGACGCCGTGCTGGAGCAGGATATCGATATTTTAAAGCGCACCAAGGAAACCATCGATCAGGAGGCGTTTTACCGGGCGGCGGACGCCCTGACAAAGGCAAAGCGCGTCTGCGTGCTGGGGGCAGGCAGCTCCCTGGCCTTAGCCACCTTTCTGTCTCATTACCTTCAGCTGGTATTTGATACGGTGCAGCTGGTGGAAGCCACCAGCGAGGCCAGCATTATTCAGCAGATGATCCACGTGGGCGAGGGCGACGCCATTATCGCCATCAGCTTTCCCCGGTACTCCAAAAAGGCGGTAAAGGCCCTGCAATATGCCTCTGATAAGGGAGCGGCAACGGTTGCCATTACGGACAGCCCCCTGTCGCCTTTAGCGCAGTATGCCACTCATTTGCTGCTGGCCCGCAGCGATATGGTCTCCTTTGTAGATTCGGTGGTGGGGCCGTTGAGCATCATCAATGCCCTGATCGTTTCCATTGCCATTCGGAAAAAGGACGAGGTGGCAGATACGCTGCGGCAGATCGAAAGCGTTTGGGATGAGTACGGAGTTTATGAAAAGGTGGATGAAAAAAACACTTGAGCCTGAAAAACACGTATGACGTGATCGTTGTAGGCGGCGGGCCCGCCGGGCTGATGGCGGCCGGTACCGCGGCGGGCCGGGGATACCGGGTGGCGCTGCTGGAAAAAAACCGGCAGCTGGGAAGAAAGCTGCGCATCACCGGAAAGGGCCGCTGCAATGTGACCAATCACTGCTCGGTGGAGGAAGCTGTTTCCGCCGCCCCCAGAGGGGGAAAATTCCTGTACGGTGCGTTTTCCGCCTTTCCTCCCGAAGCCGTTATGAGTTTTTTTGAAGACCTGGGCGTTCCGCTGAAAACCGAGCGGGGGCGCAGGGTGTTTCCTGTGTCCGATAAAGCGGGGGATATCGCGGAAGCCCTGGAGCGCTTTGCTTTGAAGGCGGGCGTTCAGGTGATCCGGGAGCCTGTTTCCGCCGTGCTTATGGAAAATGAAGCCGTAAGGGGCGTGCGCACTTCGGCCGGGGAATACCGGGCGGAATCTGTTGTGCTGGCCTGCGGCGGGGCCTCTTATCCCGGCACGGGCTCAGATGGAACCGGCTGCCGCATGGCGGCAGCTTTGGGCCATACGGTAAAGCCCCTTGTCCCTTCGCTGGTTCCCTTAGTGGAACGGGAAGAGTACTGTGCCAGGCTCATGGGCCTTTCCCTGCGAAACTGCGGGATAAAGGTGACACAGCAGGACAGGAAAAAGCCGGTTTATGAGGATTTCGGCGAGCTGCTTTTTACCCATTTCGGCCTTTCCGGCCCAACGGTTTTAAGCGCCTCCGCCCATATGCACCCTATGGAACCGGGAAAATACACGGTGCATATTGATTTAAAGCCAGCTCTGGACGAACAGAAGCTGGACGCCCGCCTGCTGCGGGATCTGGAAAAAAACAGAAACAGAATTTTTCTGAATTCTCTGGAAGAGCTGCTGCCCCAAAAGCTGATCCCCGTTATGGTGGAGCGTTCCGGCATTCCGGGGGAAACCCGCTGCCATTCCGTGACGAAGGAACAGCGCCGGGAATTTTGTAGAATTTTGAAGGATTTTGCCATTATAATAGAAGGGTTTCGCCCTTTGTCGGAAGCCATTGTCACCTCCGGCGGGGTAAACCTTCGGGAGATCGACCCCCGCACCATGGGATCAAAGCTTATCAAAGGTCTCTATTTCGCCGGGGAAATGATAGATTGCGACGCCTACACCGGCGGCTACAACCTGCAAATCGCCTTTTCTACCGGGCGGCTGGCCGGAAATTCCCTGTAAACGCCGGTATGATAGAGCAAACGGGTTCTCAGCAGGGAAGCTTCCCGGAAAGCCGGGAAAATGCGCAGGCATTGTTGATCCACAGGGCCAGATTCGCAACATCCCTTCCCAGAAAAGAAACATCGTCGTAAAGATCGGAAACAGCCTGCTTTACCGTTTCTTCGGAATACCGCCCGGAAAGCTTCCCGCTTTCCCAGGTGCTTTCCAGGCTTTCCAGCTTTAAGAGGGCGGATTCAAAAAGCAGGACGTTGGTGTGAAAGTCCTGTAAAAGCTCCGGAAGTTGTCTTTGCTCTTTCATGGGTATCACCTCGGGTTTACTATACCTCATAAAGAGGTAATTGTCAATACCTCAAATCGAGGAATTGAAAAATTGGAGAATTTAACATGAAGTACGATAGAATAAAGAAACTGCGTTTGGAAAAGAAATTGACGCAAGCCCAGTTGGGAGAAATTCTGGATGTCAATCAAAGAACATACAGCCAGTATGAGCTTGGTACACGTAGTATATCTGTAGAGCTTTTAATCGTCCTAGCAGATTATTATGGTGTAACATTAGACTATCTAGTGGGGCGAACGGATGAAATATAAAAGAGTAAAGGAATTGCGCTTGGAATCTGGGCTAACGCAAGCACAAGTTGGATCGGTTTTGGGAATAAATCAAAGAACCTATAGCTGCTATGAATTGGGAACGCATAGCTTATCTGCGGAAATTTTGATTACTCTTGCAGACTACTATAACGTGAGTACTGATTATTTACTGGGACGGACAGATGAGAGATGAAATATGGACGGTTAAAAGAATTACGTTTGAAAAAGAAATTGACACAGGCTGATATGGGAGCAGTACTGGGTATGAGTCAGCGCGCATACGGTCATTATGAAAATGGAGACCGTGATATGTCTCCAGAGGTTTTGATCACTTTGGCTGACTATTATAATGTAAGCGCTGATTACATTTTGGGGCGGACAGATAAGAGAAATTGGGAAAAATAAGCGCTTAAGCGTCGAACCTTGTCGGGGTTTGTGGATGGAATAAGGGAACTTTCTTCGTCATGAGAATAACCCCTCAGTCTCGCTTCGCTCGACAGCTCCCCTTTTCATGCCTATAAACCGTGTTTTCTTTGTCAAATGATGGTACAGAACATTTTGAAGGAGTATGTATTGTCATTGATCGCAAAGGAAAGGAAAAGCTGAAGCGATAAAGCGCCGGAATCTTTGAGAAGGAATAGATTATGAAACCTGTAAAATTGATCTCCGACCGTGTATGGCGCACATACACCGGCGGGAAGCTATTGGAGGAATGGAAGGGAAACGGGGCCTCGGGAAAAGATACCCAATTCCCGGAGGAATGGATCGCATCCACTACAAAAGCCGTAAATCCGGGGAGAGAGCAGCTGGAAGAAGGCCTGGGAAAGGTGGACACGCCCCAGGGCCGGATCACCTTGCAGGATCTGATCGCCTCCGATCCGGCCGGGTATTTGGGAGAGGCACATTATAAAAAATACGGCGCAGATACCGGCTGCCTCATTAAAATGCTGGATTCGGCGGAGCGGCTTACGATTCAGGTCCATCCGGACCGGGAAAATGCCATGCGGCTGTTTTCCTCGAAATACGGTAAAACCGAAAGCTGGTGTATTGTCAACACAAGGGAAATAGACGGGGAGAAACCCTATATTTTACTGGGCTTTCGGAAGGGAATTACAAAAGAAAAATGGAAGCGGTTGTTTTTTGAGCAGGATATAGACGGTATGCTTGACTGTATGCACAGGATAGAAGTGGAAAAAGGCGACGTCTATATCGTGCACGGCGGTGTTCCCCATGCCATCGGGCCGGGTTGTTTGATTTTGGAATTGCAGGAGCCTACGGATTATACCATTCGCGTGGAGAAAACTACCCCCAGGGGGCTTCAAATAGAAGACCGCCTCTGCCATCAGGGGATCGGCTTTGAAAGGATGTTTGACTGCTTCAGCTACATCGGCCAATCGCCGGAGGAGGTCAGGGAAAGCTATAAGCTGGCCGGTGCGGGCCAGGTTTTACCGGACAGCGAAACAGTTTTGATCAGCTGGGAAGATACCCCCTGCTTTTCACTGCGCAAATTGCGGATCGATGATTGCCTGGAGCTGCCTCCTGTGGACTCATTTTCTGTCTTGGTGGCCGCGGAGGGAAGCGGCACAATTTTATATCCGGGCGGCGAAATGCAGATAAAACCCGGGGACAGCGTATTTTTACCCGCGGCTCTGGGGGCGGTTTCCATGAAAAATGAAGGAGACCACCCTTTGGAGCTTCTGCGCTGCCTTCCGCCGCAAAGCTGAATCCTATGGAAAAGAAAAATCCATTTTCCCTCCCCCATGAATAAGAACGCCGCCTGATGCTTATATATAAGCAGGGCGGTGTTTTTTTATGGAGAAAAACAGAACAGGCCGGGGGCTGTATGGGCTGGTCAAGGTAAATTGGAAAGCGGTTTTCGGAGCATTGCTGGGAGCCGCGGCGGTTTTTACCGCTTTATTTACCGTCAGCGCCGCCACGGTGGAGCAGGGTGTTCCCCTGCCTGTTGTGATGTATCATTCCGTGCTTCAGGACGAAGCCTATCACGGAAAATATGTGATCTCCCCGGCGGAGCTGGAAAGCGATCTGCTTTATTTGAAGAGCCAGGGGTATACTACCATTCTGCCGGAGGATCTGCTTGCTTACGCACAGGGGAAGGAGCTGCCGGAAAAGCCTGTTCTGCTGACCTTTGACGACGGCTATTACAATAACTATCTATATGCCTTTGAGCTTGCGAAAAAGCACCAATGCAAATTCCTGATCGCGCCCATCGCCTATTATTCGGATTTTTATACGCAAACCGGAGAGAAAAATGGGTACTATACCCATTGTACCTGGGAGCATCTTCGGGAAATGACGGATTCCGGTCTGGTGGAGGTGGGAAACCACAGCTATAACCTTCACAAAGGCTCCGGCAGCCCGGTAGGGGTAAAAAAGAGTTCCGGGGAAACGGAGGAAGCCTACCGGATAAGGCTTACGGAGGATCTTCTTCGGGCACAGGAGGCGGTGGAGGAGCATGTGGGAAAAAGGCCCCAGGTGTTCGTATACCCCTTTGGGGCCGCAAGCAAAACCACCCCGGAGCTGGTAAAATCACTGGGGTTTTCCGTTACCCTGACCTGTGAGGAAAAGACCAGCCGGGTAACCCGGGACCCCAATTCTTTTTATGACTTAGGCCGGTATTTACGCCCCTCCGGCATGAGCTCTCAGGAATTTTTTACCAAACGAATGAAGCTGGAAAAAGATTGAAACAGGCAAGCCCTGCCCTTGCCCTTTCTAACGACTAACAGCTAAAAGCTAAAAACTAAAGAGCGAAATCCCAAAGAAAGGACGCTTTTATTTATGGCAAAGCTTTATCTCAGCCTGCCCTCGCAGCCGGGGGAGGAATATCCCAACGGCGGAGAGGAACAGTATTGGATCGGTAAGATCGCCGACAGCCTGGAGGCCGCGCTCTCTGATTCCGGGGTCAAGCCCTTCCGTATTCCGGCAAGCCCGGAGGAAAACAGGCTGATACAGGCAGCGAACCAGGGGGAAAGCTGCCTGTATCTCACCCTCTGTTCTCAAACAGCCCCGCCGGATACCGCCGGGCAGCGGAAAGGCTCTGATGTGTGCTACCGGGAGCAAAGCGCTTCGGAGAAAGCGGCGGCGGAGCTGTTTGCCGCCCGCTTGAAGGAAATTTATCCCCAGCCGGAGCTGGCGGGAACCAGGCCTCTTTCCGACACGGAGCCCATGGGAGAGCAGGAGCCTCCCATGCTTTTCATCAAGCTTGCCTACCGGGATAATCCCCAGGACGAGGCCTGGCTGGTAAACAGTACCTGGGAGATCGGGGAAAAGCTGGCCCAGGCTGCTGCGGAAGTGCTGGGGCTTCCTATAGATCATGCTTGAGGCGCTGCGGGACGCCCTGTGGGGCTGGCATGTGCTGCTGTTGATTCTGGCGGCAGGGATTTTTTTCTCTTTCTCTACCGGTTTTTTCCAGCTTCGCCGGGTGGGAAGCTGGCTGAAAGCGGCGGTGTTGGGTTCCCGGGAGCAGAAAAACGGAGGCGGCGTCACCCAGTTTCAGGCGCTGACGGCGGCGCTGGCCGGATCTATCGGCACGGGAAATATTGTAGGAGTAGCGGCGGCCATTACCGTAGGCGGGCCCGGCGCTTTATTCTGGATGTGGATTTCGTCCCTGCTGGGCATGATGACGGTATTCGCGGAAAATCTGCTTGCCGCCAGGTATAAAAACGCGCCGGGAGCGCTGGGGTATCTGGAAAAGGTGGGAAAATGGGGGCGGCCCCTGGCTGCGCTGTACGCCGCGGGCTGCTGCCTTTCCTCTTTCGGCATGGGGAATATGACCCAGACAAACGCCTGCGCGGCTTCTCTGGAAGGGTTTGGGCTGCCCGCCGGAGTTACCGGTATTTTTCTGGCGGTGCTGGTGTTTTTCGTGGCCCGGGGCGGGCTGCGGTTTGCCGTGAGGATCACCGAGCGGCTGGTTCCCGCCATGACGCTGCTGTTTTTCGGGGCTTCGCTGGGTGTGCTGTGGATCTTCCGGGAAAATCTGCCCGGAGCGTTTCAAAGCATTCTGGAAGGCGCGTTTTCTCTGCGGGCCGGTGTGGGGGGAACCGCCGGTGCGCTGCTTGCCTTAAAAACCGGCGTGTCCAGAGGCGTGTTTACCAATGAAGCGGGGCTTGGAAGCTCTGCCTTTGCTTATGAGGAGGTAGAGGGAAAATCCCCCATAGAGCTTGGATATCTGGGGATTTTTCAGGTGTTTGTAGATACCATTGTCATGTGTACGGTGACGGGCCTGTGCATTTTGTGCTGCCGTTCTCCCATGCTGGAGGGAGTAAAGCTCACATTTTTTGCCTATGAGTCCGCCTGGGGGCCGGCAGGGGGCTGGGCAGTCTCCCTGTGTACGGCGCTGTTTGCTTTGGCCACGGTGATTTCCTGGTGCTGCTATGGCCGGGAGGGACTGTTCTATCTGACAAAGGGAAAGGGGAAAAACGCATTTGCCGCCGCCGCGGCCCTGGCCGCTTTTCTGGGCTGCATACTGCCCTTAACAGCAGTGTTTCAGCTGGGAGACGCTTTTAACGGGCTGATGGCCGTTCCCAATATTTTGGCCCTGTTCTGGCATAGGAAAGAGGTTCGGGCGGTGGTAAAGGAGTCTGAAGGGAACCGGGTAGCGGCAGGAAAAAAGAGGCTTTCACAAAATTTTCAAAATACCTAGCATTTTTCCGTGTTTCATGCTATACTGAAAGCACAGAAAAGAAAGTTGGGCTTTCCTTTCGGTTTATTGTGCTACGTGCGCGGGAGCCGAAGAGGATCGTTCAAAATTCATACGGGTAAGGAAAGTTTTTCCATTGCCCCGAAAGGCAGGTACTTTTTATGAAACTGATCCTTGCGATCGTGAGCAATGATGACAGCGGCGCGGTGTCCTCCGCACTGACCCGGGAAGGCTATTCCGTAACGAAGCTTGCCACTACAGGCGGTTTTCTGATGGCCGGAAACACCACGTTTATTTCCGGTGTGGACGATGAAAAGGTAGACGATGTGATCAGCCTGATCTCCAAATACAGCAGCCGCAGAACGCAGATCGTGCCCAGCACCTCCACCATGGACGTGGGAATGTATTCCTCCTTCCCGGTAGAGGTCACGGTAGGCGGCTCCACCATATTCGTGCTGAATGTGGACCGTTTTGAAAAGGTCTGATGGAATTTCCCGGCTTTTTAGGTAATGAAGAGGTAAAAGCGGCCTTATCCGCCGCGTTTGCTTTGCGGCGCTTTCCTCATGCCATTGTGCTGCAGGGGGAGGCGGGCTGCGGCAAGCGCACCCTGGCAAAGCTGATCGCCAAGGCCCTGGTTTGCAGAAACCGGGAAAAGGCCCCCTGCGGGGAATGTCCGTCCTGTATTCGTGCTGACGCAGGCTCACATCCCGATATTCGGATCGAAGAAGGGAGCGGGGCAACCCGCTCCCTTAGTGTTGATACCATCAAAGCTGTTACCGCCGATGCTTACCGTATGTCGGAGGAAGCGGATTTCAGCGTGTATATCCTGCTGATGGGCTCCCGCACCTCGGAGGCGGCGCAGAATAAGCTTTTAAAGGTGATCGAGGAACCGCCGGAGGGCGCGGTGTTCCTGCTGGTATGTGAATCGGCGGAGCAGCTTTTGCCCACCATTCGCTCCAGAGTACAGAGCTTTCTTTTGAAGCCGCCCTCTTTGGAGGAAGCGGCGGCCTATGGCCGGGAGCATGCCGGTCTTTCCCCGGAGCAGGCGGACAAGCTTGCCGTCCTGTGCGGGGGCAATATCGGCAGAATGCTGGAAGAGGCCCAGGGCGGGGCAGCCGCCCAGGCGGCGGAGATCGCGGCGGCCATGGCGGCAGGCATGATGGGCAAAAACGGGGATGCGCTTTTGAAGGCGGCATGCTCCCTGCAAAAGGACCGAAAGCTGTGCAGAGAGGTTTTGGCCCGCCTGACAGTGATTTTCCGGGACGCTCTGGTTTTGCGGGCAGGAGGGACAAGCCTGCTTTCCGGCGCTTCCAAAGAAGCCGACCTGCTCAGCGGGCTTCCGATGAACCGGCTGTGTAAGCTGCCGGAGATCGGGGAAGAATTCCGCCAAAAGCTGGAGCGCAACGCTAATATGCCCCTTCTGGTAACCTGCCTGTGCTCCCGGCTGCGGGAGGCGGCGGGCAGGTAGAGAAGGCTTCCTGCAAGTGAAAAACGAGGAGATCCCTCTTGTTTGATAAAGGAGAATGTTGTATGGCCGAGGTAATTGGCGTACGTTTCAAAGATACAGGGAAGGTCTACTATTTCGACCCCGGTCAGGAAAAGCTGACTATGGGAGAGCGGGTGATCGTGGAAACCGCCCGGGGCGTGGAATGCGGCGAAGTGGCCATGGCAAACCGGGAGGTAAACGACAGCACCATTGTGCAGCCCCTGCGTAAGCTGGTGCGGAAAGCCACCAGGGACGATCTGCGCCGGGCCGAGGAAAACCGCCGGAAGGAAAAGGACGCGTTTCGGATCTGCGAGGAAAAGATTGCCGACCGCGGCCTGGAAATGAAGCTGGTGGACGTGGAGTATACCTTTGACAACAGTAAGATCCTGTTCTATTTCACCGCCGATGGGCGGGTGGATTTCCGGGAGCTGGTGAAAGATCTGGCCGGGCAGTTCCGTACCCGCATCGAGCTGCGGCAGATCGGCGTTCGGGACGAGGCGAAAATGCTGGGCGGCATGGGAATTTGCGGCAGGCCCTTCTGCTGCGGCTCCTTTTTAGGGGGCTTCCAGCCGGTATCTATTAAAATGGCGAAGGAGCAGGGGCTTTCCCTGAACCCGGTGAAGATCTCCGGAGCCTGTGGCAGGCTGATGTGCTGCCTGAAATACGAGCAGGAGGCCTACCAGGATCTGTTGCGCACCACACCGAAGGTAAACGCTCTGGTTTCCACCCCGGAGGGCAAGGGCGTGGTGATCGACCAGAATCTTTTGACCAGAAAGCTTACCGTTCGGCTGGATAAGGACCCGGAGGCAGCGCCCAAGGTGTTCCATGCCTCGGAAGTCAAGCTGCTGCGGGACGGCAGGATCAAGGTGGATAAAAAGGAAGAGGAGCAGCTGAAGGAGCTGGAATAAACAGGCTTTAGTTTCTTAGCTGTTGGGTGCTGATAGTTGGTTTAGCGGAGGATTTTGCGCTGAAAGCGGGCGATTTTGTCAGCGGCATAAGTTTTTTATTGTTTTGGGAATCAAGTGCATATACTTTTATCAGGCATAGCAAATAAAATATGGGAGCAGCCAGGTTGGCTGCTCCCATATTTTTCATTCTTGGTACGGAAAGCTTACCAGCCCTGCTCTTTCAGGTACTGGCGGCTCAGGGTAATGGCCTCCATGGGGGTGCGGCCAATGGACTGGTCCTGCTCCACCACTACCCACTGGGCGCCGGCTTCTACGGAAGCCTCCAGAATAGCGGGGAAATGCTGATCGCCGTGGCCTACCGGGCGGAACTCAAAGATGCCGTGGCTTTCCTGCTCCTCCACATCGGTGCCGATGAGCTGGTACATGTTGGCGGGCTTGCCTTCCTTGTGGAAGTCCTTCAAATGCACTACCGGAGCGCGGTTTGTATACTTGCGGACATAGGCGGCGGGATCTTCCCCGGCCACATTGACCCAGCAGGTATCGATCTCGGTTTGCAGCAGGTCCGCGGGAATGGTATCGTAAATGTAGTCCAGGGCATAGCGGCCATCGGGCATCTTGGCAAACTCAAAATCATGGTTATGATACAAGGTCTGAATGCCGTGAGCCTTGCAGACCCGGCCAATCTCCTCAAACAGCTTTACATTTCCCTCAAACTTGGGGGTACCGGGGCGGTCTTCCTCCATCAGATAGGGAATGGCGATATATTTTACGCCGATCTCCACATACTTCTGTACGGTGCCTTCCATATCGGCCACCAGCTCCTGGAAGGGAACATGGGCGGAAACAGCCACCAGACCGGCTTCCTCAATGGCAGCCTTGATCTCGCTGGGAGCAAGGCCGTAAAGTCCGGCCAGCTCTACGCCCTCATAGCCGATCTCCTTGATTTTTTTCATAGTGCCGCGGAAATCTTTCTCCGCGTCGTCACGAACGGAATAAACCTGTACTGCAACGGGCAAAGTTTTCATAGAAAGCTCCTCCAAACTGGAAAATATTGATGCTTTAATCATAGTGCAAAAACGCTGAAAGGTCAAGAGGCCGGGCTTGAAAATCAGGGAATATCTTGGTATACTAATGGGCAGATGCTGGATTTTAGATTCCGGACACTTGATTGTCGGGCGTTGGAAAAGGCAGTGGGTCGTGCTAAACTATGATTTATCGATCACTACTCACTGTCATCCTGAACAGAAGAGGCAAAGCCTCTTCTCGGTGAAGGATCTCGATTTGCAGAGACTGACGGGCAAAGGGCTTTTTTAGTCGCTGGCTAAGATAGAATCGAGATTCTTCGTTACTACGTTCCTCAGAATGACAGTGTGGGAGGAAGTCGCTGGCACGATAAATCATACATTAACGCAAGCTTTGCCCTTTCCAATAACTGACAGCTAATAACCAATAACGCTCTATTAATTTGAAAGGATCTCCCCATGAAACGAAATCTCCGGTTTTATTTCGCGCTGTTCTTTGCCAAGGGAACCGCGCTGGTATTGAAGCTGATCCGCAGGAAGGGTACCTCCATGCCCGGCTCCTGGGCCATTATTCTGTGTCCGGATTTCCTGGGCCGCATGCCCCGGCCCAAAACCGTCATCGGCATTACAGGCACCAATGGAAAAACCACTGTGGCAAACATGGTGGAGGATGTGCTTTCGGACCGGGGATATGATTTTGTCTGCAACCGCTCCGGCACCAACGTGAACACCGGCGTGGCCTCCGCCCTGATTGCCAATTCCACCTTCTTCGGCAAGCCCAAAAAGGACCTTGCCATCTTCGAGCTGGACGAGCGCAGCTCCCCGAAAATTTTGCCCTATCTCAAACCGGATCTGCTGCTCTGCACCAATCTTTTCCGGGATTCCTTCAAGCGCAACGCCCATATAGAATTTATTGTGGATATCTTAAACGGCTACATTCCAGACAGCACCCGGCTGGTGCTCAATGCCGACGATCTGCTTTGCGCCGGGCTGAAGCCGGAAAATCCCCGGGCTTATTTCAGCATTGACCAGATGTCCTCCGATGGAACGGAATGCCATAACATCGTGCGGGACATCACCTCCTGCCCGGAATGCGGCGGGAAGCTTTCCTGGGATTTTGTGCGGTACCACCACATTGGCAGGGCCCACTGCCCCGCCTGCGGCTTCCACTCCCCGGAGGCCCAATACCGGGCTTCCGCCATCGATGGCGAAAACCACCGTATGACAGTATGCTCCGGCGACAAGAGCCGGGAATTCCCCCTGCCGAACCAGACCACCATCAACGTGTACAATTCTCTTTCCGCCATTGCCCTGCTTTCGGAATTCGGCCTTGCCCCGGAGGAGATCGCTGCCTCCATGGACAAGCTTTCCATCAGCGCCACCCGGTACAGCGAAGAGGAGGTAAACGGGCGGAAGGTTATTCTGCATCTGGCAAAGGGGCAAAACCCCATTGCCTGCTCCCGTGCCTTTGAAAATATCCGGGACTATCCGGGAAAAAAGGCGGTCATTCTCTTTCTGGATGATTATTTTGATGCTGCCCATTCCGTGGAAAACACCGCCTGGCTTTTTGATACGGACTTTGAGTTCCTGCGGGATGAAAGCATTGTGCAGGTCATTGCCGCCGGGGCCCGCCACTGGGACGTTGCCCTGCGGCTGCTTCTGGCGGAGCTTCCCAAAGAAAAGCTTTCCCATCTTCGGGAAAACCAGGCTGCCGCAGGAGAGCTTCACGCCGAACAGGCGGACGCCGTGTTTATTTTGTACGATGTTTACACCATTGCCCTGGCCAACCATGTGAAGGAGCAGGTCAAGGAAATTCTGGCAGGTCTGCCGGAGAAGGGGGAGGAAACGGCCCATGAAAATTGAAATACTTTTCCCGGAATCCTGTAATCTGTTCGGAGACATGAGCAACATGCGGTATCTGAAGAAATGCCTGCCGGAAGCGGAATTTCTGGAAACCTCCTTTGACATGGAGCCGGTATTTCTCACCGAACCTGTAGACCTTGTGTATCTGGGGCCTATGACCGAGCGCACCCAGGAGCGGGTTCTTGCAAAGCTTTTCCCCCATAAGGAAAAGCTGCGGGAGCTGATCGAAAGCGGCGCGGTCTTTTTCTTTACCGGAAACGCCATGGAGCTTTTGGGCAGCTATATCGAAACCGACGATGGCAGACGCATCGACTGCTTGAACCTGTTTCCCTTCCACGCCAGGCGGGATATGATGCACCGGCACAACAGCACTTTCTTGGGCAGCTTTCAGGGGAAAGAGCTGATGGGCTTTAAGTCTCAATTCACCTTTGCCTATCCCGAAGGAGAGCTTACCGGCCTGTTTCCGGTAAAGAAGGGCGTAGGCCTGAACCCCAAATGCGGCTTTGAGGGAATTCGCAGCCACAACTTTTTCGGCACTTATCTTCTGGGGCCGCTGCTGCTTTTGAACCCGGACTTTACCCGGTATCTCCTTTCCTGCATGGGTGCGGAAACTGCCGCCCTTGCTTTCCCGGAGGAGATGGAGGCAGCCTATGAAGCCCGGCTGAAGGATTTTCTGGAAAAGACGTAAACTCTTCCCAAAACCAAGAAAGAGAAAGGGCGAGTTTATGGAAAATAAAATTATTGTGATCCAGGGATATCTTGCCGCCGGAAAATCCACCTTTGCCCGGCAGCTTTCCAAAACCCTGAACCTTCCCTGCTTTGTAAAGGACACCTTCAAGTCTGCTCTGTGTGAAAATGTTTTACTTCAAAACCGTGAGGAAAGCAGCCGTTTTTCCGCCATCACCTTCGATGGCCTGCTGTATATTGCGGAGCGCATGCTGGAAGTGGGAAACCCCCTGATTCTGGAGGGGAATTTTACCCCCGCGGGAGTGAAGAAAAAGAACGAGGAGGGGGCGCTGAACAGCCTGCTTCGGCGGTATTGCTGCCGCGCCCTTACATTCCGTTTTACCGGAGATACCCAGGTACTGTATAAACGCTTCACCCAGCGGGAAAACAGCCCGGAGCGGGGGAAAGCCAATACGATGATGCTTTCCTTTTCCCAGGAGGACTTTGACGGCTGGTGCCATAACCTGGACGGTTTCAGCCTGGATGGAGAAGCAATAGAAATTGATACCACCGATTTTTCTGCTGTTGACTTTGAGCGGTATCTTGCAGCCGCCCGGCAGTTTTTAAACGGATAACTTTTTAAAAGATCGCCCCCGGTTCAACAAACACGTTGAACCGGGGGCGATCTTTTTGCGGACAAAAAAATAATATCAAGGAATGGCGATTTTACGCTTTGTACCGGTACAGGAATGCAACGATCTGCGCTCTGGTGCATCTTTCGTTGGGGCCGAATTTTCCGTTGCCGGTACCGGCGGTAATGCCCTGCTCCACCGCCCATCTCACGGCGGCTTCATAGTATTCTCCCGGCTTTACATCGGAGAATGTATCGCCCCCGGAAGCTTCAGGAGAACGTGCCGCCCGATGCAGGAACGCGACGATCTGCGCTCTGGTACAAACAGCCTCCGGGCTGAATTTCTCATCTCCCGTTCCGGCGGTAATGCCGTTTTCCGCCGCCCACTGGACAGCTTTTTCGTAATATGACCCGGCCTTTACATCGATAAATCTGATGCCTTCTCCCATAAGCTCCGGCGAGCCTGCCGCCCGCCACAGGAAGGTGACGGCCTGGGCCCGGGTACAGCTCTGGTTAGGACTGAAATGGGTATCGTCTGTCCCGGCAACGATACTACGCAGGGACGCCCATATCACAGCGTCGGCATAATACTCGTCACCGAAAACATCATTGAACCGTGAGAGAACACTGCTGGAACTGGGAATTTTCCCAACGGCAAAACGAATACCATTTTCTTTTGCAAAGGTCTCCGCATAGCTCCCTTTTTCTCCGTAAACCGTAAGCCATCCGCTGTCTATGAAAGAGGTAGCATCGATCTGCTTGACGCTTTTGGGAACCTGTACGGCATACAGACTGCTGCAGTTGCAAAACGCAGCCGCTCCCAGCGAGGTAACTCCTTCCGGGATGATTACAGCAGCCAGATTTTGACAGCTATGAAACCCGGACAATTCTTCGACCCCAGCCGGGATCTCCACAGAGGTCAAAGCTTTAGCACAACAAAATGCACACACACCGATTTTCTTCAAGCTCTTGGAAAGCTTCACGGAAGCCAGGCCAAAGCAAAATTCAAACGCGTTGTCTCCAATCTCGATAACGCTGTCGGCCATTTCCACAGAGGCCAGGTTTTCACACATACTAAACGCACTGGCGCCAACATATTCCACTCCATCGGGGATCGATAGCGATAGCAGCTTATAACACCTGGAAAACGCATGTTTGCCGATCTTTTTCACACTGCCGGGAATATTCACAGCGGCACAAACGGCGAACCCCCAAAATGCGTCAGACCCGATGGAGGTAACGCCCGGGGTAATCGTGATCGTTTTCGCAAACTCACGCCAATGGGCATAGGGCGGAGCGCTTTCCCCATAATCCTCCATCTCTCCTGTGCCGGAAATGGTGAGAGTAGCTGTTTCCGTATCGTAGCTCCAGGTGACATTTTCCCCACAGGTTCCCGAAACAGCTTCCGGTTCAATAGTTTCCTCTGCTCCGGCTGCCATAGGCATACATCCCAGCAGCAAACAGCAAACCAGCAGCAAGCTTAGCAAGCGTTTCCCTTTTTGCATACACGCGCACTTCCTCTTTCAAAGTTTTTGAAAAATCAAAATTGCAAGATTTTTTCTTACTTTCTATAGTACCACCAATTTTATTTTAGTGCAACTGTAATTTAATGGAATCGTAATTATTATAACTCATTCGCTAACAACTAACAGCTAACATCCCTTCCCTGAAGACAACCGCCTTACGACTTTCTATTTTCCTATGTTAAGAAATCCTCGGTCACTGCATGACCGAGGCTTTCTAGCATCCAGAATCCAGCGTCCAGTATCTATTAACATGCGCTGACTCTGCCGGTGTTGGCGTCCATTGTTACCACTGCGCCGCTTTTCAGAATGTCGGTGGCGTATTCCGCGCCGGTGATCACCGGCTTATCCATGGCAAGGCCCGCAATGGCGGCATGGGTGTTCAGCCCCTTCTGCTCGGTAATAACGCCGGAGGCCCGGCGCAGATAGTCCACCATGGAATTATCTGTTTCCGCCGCCACCAGAATATCGCCGTCCCGGAAGTTTTTCAAGTCCTCCGGAGTTTTCACCACGCACAGCCGGGCGGAAACCGATTTCTCCGTGACCCCCTGGCCGGTGAGCAGCACGTGGCCCACCACATGGACCTTCATCATATTGGTGGTGCCGGAAACACCCAGAGGCATTCCGGCGGTAATGACCACCAGGTCGCCGCTTTTTACAACGCCCGCCTGCTCCGCTGCGTCCACCGCGTGGTCAAACAGGGCGTCCGTGTCCTTTTCCTCGGCAATCACCAGAGGGGAAACGCCCCAGGAAAGGTTTAGCTGGCGGCTGACATGCTCATGGATGGTACAGCCCACAATGGGGTACAGCGGGCGGAATTTGGAAAGCTGCCGGGCCGTGCTGCCGGATTTTGTCACGGTGATAATAGCCTTCGCCCCCAAATCATGGGCGGTGGTACAAGTGGCGTGAGAAATGGCGTTTGTCACGTCAAAAGCGATATCGGAATTATCCCGGGAATTGAACCGCTGAATGTAGTTGATGCTCTGCTCCGCCTTTTCGGCAATGCGCACCATGGTTTCCAGCGCCTCCACCGGGTACTTGCCCGCGGCGGTCTCTCCGGACAGCATGATGCAGCTGGTACCGTCGTAAATGGCGTTTGCCACGTCGGTAGCCTCCGCCCGGGTGGGGCGGGGATTTTTCATCATGGAATCCAGCATCTGGGTGGCGGTGACCACCTGCTTTCCGGCATGGTAGGATTTCTGGATCAGCTGCTTTTGCAGCACGGGAACATCCTCAAAGGGAATTTCCACGCCCATATCTCCCCGGGCCACCATGATGCCGTCCGCCACCCGGAGGATCTCATCGATATTTTCCACGCCCTCCATGTTCTCAATCTTGGCGATAATATTGATGGTATGGCAGTGGTATTCTTCCAATATTTTGCGAATTTCCAGAATATCGGCGGCGGAGCGGGTAAAGGAGGCGGCGATGAAGTCAAATCCGCTTTCAATGCCGAAAATAATGTCGGATCTGTCCCGCTCGCTGATAAAGGGCATGGAAAGCTTGGTGCCGGGGACATTGATGCCCTTGTTGTTCGATACCCTGCCGCCGTTTTTCACCTCGCAGACAATATCCGTATCGGAGATATTGTGCACCTTCATTTCCACCAGGCCGTCGTCGATCAGCACCCTGGCCCCGGGCTGCAAGTCTTTTGGCAGGTTCTGATAGGTGATGGAAACGATTTTTTCATTACCCTCCACTTCCCGGGTAGTCAGGGTAAAGGTATCTCCTTTTTGCAGCTCAACGGGGCCGTTTGCAAAGGTCTTGACCCGAATTTCCGGCCCCTTTGTGTCTAAAATCGTGGCAATGGGCAGGCTGAGCTCTGCCCGCAAACGAGTAACCGCCTCCAGCTTTTTCAAAGCGTCCTCATGGGTACAGTGGGAGAAATTGAACCGGGCGGCGTTCATGCCCCCCAGCATCAGGCGGCGCAGAACGCCCTCGTCATCGGTAGCGGGCCCCAGGGTGCAGATGATCTTGGTTTTTCTCAGCATAGTGTTTCCGTCCCTTCTGTAGTTTCGATTTACGGTTTTTCATAAACCATGGCATTGCTCTTTAAAAACGAGCCTTTCAGCTGTGAATTTTCTCCATTTTACATTTAGGAATGGTGGGAAAGCATTCCTATCGGTACAACTTCTTATTTTTCCACCGTGATCTCAAATACCGCATCCTGAAAATAGAACCGGCAGTCTTCGGTTTCTATGGCGGGGAAGGGAATCACTCCGCTGGTTTTTACGCCGGGAAGGATGGAGGTTTGCAGCTCAGGATACTCCAAATACAGGGGATCATATTTACTGTCAAATTGGGTCTGCCCCTGCACCACATCGCCGTCACGCCCGATAAAGGCGTTATTTTCTCCCAGGTTTTCCACGGAGAGGAATACTAAAAACCGCTTTTCGCAGAATTCCACCTTTTCCACCGTGATTTTTAAGTCCCCCGCCACCTGAGAAACCGGGGCTTCACTCTGGAACAGGGGAGGTTCGTCCCCTTCCTCCAGAGAGATCACCTCCAGGGTATCCGCTTCCAGAATCGGCTCGATCGCCTGATTGGTCAGGGTTCCGCTGGCTTTTATAATATCCCCCACCTGAAGAGGGATCTCCTTTGCAGAAATCAGTGTGGGATTTTTCTTCTCCCCGATATTCTGGCAGATCTCAAAACGCAGCTCGCCCTCTGTGGTGGTAAAGCCCGCCGTGACAATACCGGTAACAGTGGCTTTTCTGCCGGTGTAATCCGTGCCTGTTCCATCGGTATGGGCGTACATGTCCGCAAGCTCCGCCCGGGTCATTTCCCCTTCGGGTACCGTTTCCTCATAGGGCACGGCAGTGATCTGAACTTTTGCTTCTCCCTGCACAAAGGTCCCCTCAAAGCTTACCGTTCCGTCCGCTTCCAGAATTTTTCCCTGTCCGTTAGGGTTCCCGGTTTCCGGGTCAAGCTCTCCTTCGTAGATCCTGCCGTCTGTGTCGTACAGCCGTCCGTTTACCGGAGTACCGGTTACGGGATCAAATTTCCCTTCAAACAGCAGCACGTCTTTATAGTAGTATTTTCCTTCCGCAATGGTGCCGTTTTGAAAGGTTCCCTCAAAGCGTTCGGTTTCCGTGCCCAGTACGCCCTGCCCCTCATACACATCGTTGCGGTATTCTCCTTCATAGTAGAGGTCGTTTTCCCATTCTGACCGCCCTTTTCCGTTCCAGTGGCCCATATCCCATTCCCCGGTATAAGTCCAACTGGCGCCCTCTTCGTTTTCGGAGGAAAAGGTTCCCTGCCCGTGAGGCAGGCCGTCTTTCATTTCCCCGGTGTAGATGCCTGTTCGCTCACCATAGGAAAATTGCAGGGTCATTTCCTGTGCGCTTACGGTATCTTCCCTGTTCTGCATTTCCGAAGAAGACGGCGCAGACACCGGAGCGGGCGCAAGCAGAGCGCAGCCGGAAAGCTCCAGCATAAGCAGTCCAGCCGTGATAACAGTCGTCAGTAGTTTTTTCATAAGAATCACTTTTCCTTTTATCAAAAGATTTACATTAGGCAGAACCAGTCTGTTCCTGCTATTTTCCGCTTACCAGTCTATAAATTTCTCCCTTTTTCAAGCCCGTGAGCCGGGCCGCCTCTTTTGCCGCGTCGGCGGCGGAAAGGCCCTGCTCCATCTGCTCCCGGGCAAGCTCGGCGGCGTCTTCCAGGGTGTATTCCTCCTGTTCCGAAGGGGCAGGCTCCGCCCCGGCGACTACCAACACGTATTCGCCCTTTGGTTCATGCTCCCGGTAATGGGCGGCGGCAGTGTGCAGGTCTGTGCGCCAGACTTCTTCATGTATCTTGGTAAGCTCCCGCACCACCGCAATTTTCCTTTCTCCGCCAAACAGCTTTTCCAGATCGGAAAGAGTTTTCCGCAGCTTGTGGGGGGCTTCATAAAAAACCATGGTGCGTGTTTCATGCTCCACAGAAAGGAGATGCTCCCGGCGGCTTCTTTTATTCATGCTCAGAAAACCCTCGAAGGTAAAGCGTCCGGTGGGCAGTCCGCTGACCGCCAGTGCGGAGATCACCGCCGTAGGGCCAGGCACCACATATACCGGAATGCTTTCCGCCGCGCAGGCGGCTACCAGCGTTTCTCCGGGATCGGAAATAGCGGGCATTCCGGCATCCGATACCAGGGCGCAGGTCTCACCGGCCCGCAGACGCTGTAAAATCAGTTCTCCGTGCTGTATTTTATTATGCTCAAAATAGCTCAAAAGGGGCTTTTTAATAGCAAAGCGGTTTAAAAGCTTCATCGTGACCCTGGTGTCCTCAGCAGCGATAAAATCCGCCTGCTCCAGAGTTTCTCTGGCTCTGGGAGAAAAATCCCCCAGATTCCCGATGGGCGTTCCCACTACATACAGCGCCCCTTTTTCCAATACCTGTTCACCCATGCCCGGCTCCTTTTTTATATTTTTTCTTATACTATCTACTGTCATCTCTGAGAAGAAGACTCTGCGAGTCTTCACGCAGTGACGAAGGATC
>CAMVYG010000010.1 GCA_947171615.1 uncultured Clostridia bacterium | reverse complement strand
AGCTGGGAAAGGGTACCACGGCAACGCTTCGGATCCCGGCCTGCCGGGAGGAGACTGAAGAAGCAGAGGCAGAGCTCTTGCCGGAAAAAGAGGAGCCGTAAAATTCCATATGTTTTTCCTTGAAATCATAGTCTTTCCCCTCTTGAATTTTTTGGGGGCGTATGGTACTTTGAGGGGGAAGACAGCAGACAGAAAACCAGCCGGAGATCCGGCATAAAATTACTTTTCTCAAGAAGAGGTGTTTGGAATGAACCAGAGTATGCGGCAGATCAGACACGCGGTGGAATTTACAGAGATTTATAAAAGCAGCAGTGATAAGTATCTTCGGGAGGCACGGTGCGTTGCCTATCAACTCCAGCATATTTTGCAGCCGCTGGAGCCGGAGGACCGGCTGGCGGGAATGATGCGCCATGAGCTGGTGGGATTTTCCTCTCAGTACGGCGGGATCTATACCTATTATTTCCACGAGCCTGAGTTTTTGGCGGCCTTTCAGGACTGCCGGGAGGAATTGGACGAACCGGCCCGGAAAAAAGCGGAAGCGGCGCTGGAATTCTGGAAGCTGGAAAATACCCGGAAAAAGGTTGCAAACCGTTTTATTCGCCAGTATGGCTTTGAAATGGGATACAGCTTTCACAGCGCCGGGTATGCTAACTGTGACTGCCGGGTGGCCGGAACCAATGTGGACTTTCAGAAGCTGATGGATCTGGGGCTGGACGGCCTGGATCGGGAAATAGAGCGCTGGGGCGCTCAAAACGAAAACAGCAGCTTTTATCAGGCGCTGCATTTGTGGGTAAACGCCGTAAGAAACGCCTGTGCAAGATATGCCCGGGAGGCGGAGGGACTCTCTGAAGTCTGTACCGGGGAGCGGCAAGCCAGGTTCCGGGAGCTGGCCCGGGCCTTGAAAAATATTCAGCACAAAGCGCCTGAAACATTTTTAGAGGGCTTGCAGTTGATGTGGATCTATTCTGTGTGCAGCGATCTGATGAACTATGGCCGCATGGATGATTATTTAGGGGATCTGTACGCCGCAGATCTTCAGGCGGGAAGGCTCACGGAAGAGGAAGGCGTTCAACTGATTTTAGGGTTGTACCGGCATTTTAAGACCATCGGTAAAATACATGACTGCCGGGTGATCATCGGCGGGGTGGGAAGGCGTGCTCCCGAGCATGCTGACCAGTTGGCCATGGCGTTTATGGAGGCCTCCAGAAGATTTAAGGAGACCGTTCCCCAGCTTACGCTTCGCTATCATAAGGGAATGAGCGAGGAGGTTCTCAATAAGGCGTTTCAGGTAAACGCGGAGGGATGCACCTTTCCCATTTTTTATTCCGATGAGACCAATGTTCCGGCAGTGGAAAAGCTGTACGGGATCCCCAGGGAGGAAGCGGAGCAGTATGTTCCCTTCGGATGCGGGGAATATGTCATTGTGGGGAAAAGCACCGGCACGCCCAACAGCGGTGTAAATCTGCTGAAGGCTTTGGAGATCCTGCTGCACCGCGGCTATGATAAATTCTTTGAGGAAACCATCGAAACGGGATTGCCGGAGCTTCAGCAGTACAGCACCTTTGAGGAGCTGTACGAGGCCTTGTTCCGTATGATGGAGCCCACGCTCCAAAGGCTGGCGGTACATAAAATGATGAACTACCAGGTGGCGGGAGAAGAAGCGGGCTACCTTCATCAAAGCCTTTTGATGGACGATTGCTTAAGTCGGGGCAAGGCGCTGCTGGAAGGCGGTGTGCGCTATTTGAACGCGGCCAGCGAGGTTTTTGGGATTATCAGCGCGGCAGACAGCCTGACGGCAATAAAGAAACTGGTGTTTGAGGAAAAGCGTCTGTCCTTACAGGAGCTTGTGGCGATTCTGGATGCGGATTTTGAAGGGCACGAAACAGAGCATAAATGGATGCGGGACGCCCCGAAGTACGGCAATGATATAGAGGAAGCCGACGAGATGGCAACGCGGCTTTTCAACGATGTTGCCGAGCTGACCACCGGATGCGGAGAAAAAGCCGGACTGAACCGGTATCACATCGTAAGCGTCAACAATTCCATGAGCGCCGAATGGGGCTATTACTGTGAAGCCTCCGCCTGCGGAAGAAGGCGCAGCGCGGCAATTTCCAACGGAAACGGCCCCTCCATTGCGGCGGATCAAAGCGGCATTACGGCGCTGCTGAATTCCATGGCAAAATTCCCCACGGACAATCATGCGGGAGTCATCAATAATATCCGTTTTACCCGGGAGCTGTTTGCTTCCTCTTTTGAGAAGGTGAAGCTTCTGGTGCAGACCTTCCTGGAGAATAACGGCGTACAGCTGAATATCTGTGCGGTGGGAAAAGAGGATCTGGAAAATGCCATGAAGCACCCGGAGCAGTATCAAAACCTGATGGTGCGGATCGGCGGTTTCAGCGCGCGGTTTGTTACGCTGGAATCTTCCATACAGCGGGAGATCCTTGCCAGAACCACCTATGAGGGGTAACGGGCGTGAAGGGCATTGTATTAAATATTCAAAGGTTCTGCACACAGGATGGCCCGGGGATCCGCAGCACGGTATTTTTGAAGGGCTGCAATCTGCGGTGTCAGTGGTGTCACAATCCGGAAAGCTTTCAAAGCGCTCTGCAGCTTGGCTATTCGGCCCAGAAATGCGTTGGGTGCGGAGGCTGTGCGGCGGTGTGCCCTCAGGGGGCACATGGGATCTCGCCGGAAAAGAAGCATGAAATAGATTTCAAAAAATGTACCGCATGCGGGAAATGCGCGGAAATATGCCCGGCAGACGCCCTGCGCGTTCTCGGCAGATCCATGGAAGCGGAAGAGGTACTTGCGGAGCTTAGAAAGGATCGGAAATTTTATGAGCGCTCACAGGGCGGCGTCACCTTTTCCGGTGGAGAGGCCACTGTGCAGATGGCGTTTTTGCTGGAGCTGTTGGAGTTGTGTAACCGGGAAGGGTTTCATACCGCTCTGGAAACCAACGGAGCCTTTTCTCCGGAACGGGCGGCAATACTGTGCCAACGGGTAGACCTGTTTTTGCTGGATTTTAAGCTGGGCCCTGTGGAGGCTCAAAAGAAATGGCTGGGAGTGAGCGGGCTTGATCTCCGTCCCCTGCTGGAATATTTGCTTCAAAAGGATAAGCCTGTTATTTTGCGTTGCCCGATTATTCCCGGCGTAAATGATACCGAGGAGCATTTCCGCCAGATCAGAGAGCTGCGGCGGGATTTTCCCAATATTCAGCAGGCAGAGATCATGGCGTACCACGATACCGGAAAAGGAAAATGGAAGGAAATCGGGCTGGAATATCAGTTGGAAGAGCTTAAAACGGTTTCCGCCCCTCAGAAGGAAAGCTGGGAACGGCAAATTCAGGGATAATAAGGCGATACGGAAACGGTTTCTTTTTGGCAGGCGATTTTCGCTGAGCAAAAAAACAGGGGATATCTTTGGTGATATCTCCTGCTTTTTTCATAAACTGCTTTTCTCTGGTGCAAATGCTGTATGATGCTTACAGTTCTACTTTTTTGCTTTTTGTACTTCCCAAAGCAACAGCATGCCTCCTGCGGCGAGAACTACCACGGCAGAGCCGCAGAACATGCCCTTGTACCCGAAGGGCTCTACAAAAAAGCTGCCGATTACAGGAGCGAAAGCATTTCCCAGGCTTTGGCCGATCTGCACTGTGGAAACCGCCACGCCTGATCTGGCTTTGTCAGAGGATTTCACAGCATATGCCTGTATGGTGGGAGTACCGGCGCCCTGCCCCAGAGCCTTGCACACCGCGGCTACCAGCATGATACCCAGAGAAGTGGCAATGCCGATAAAGAACATGCCCAAGGCTGCAAAGAAAATGGCAGGGACGATTACAAAAAACATTCCTTTTGTATCAAGCAGCTTGCCGGTGATGGGCTTAGAGATCACCAACGCAATGGAATACACTGTAAAGAACAGGGCAATATTGGCGATAGAGCGCTCTCCAGCCAGGATATCCAGGTAAGTGGAGACTAGACCGTTTGCCGAACTGAATACGGCGGTTAACAGCATAAGTCCCAAAAATTGCAGGGCAAAAATGTCGTTAAATTTTAACGTCTTTTTGGCACTTTCTTTCTTCTCTTCTGCGTAGGGCAGCACCAGTACGCACACCATGGCAGCAACGGCAGCAACAGAGGCTCCCAGGAAAGCGGCGTAGTAGCCAAAGTTATCGCGCAGACCCAGACCTATAGAGGGGCCTGCCGCCTGCACCAGCGGTGTTACCAGTCCAAAATAGCTCAGTCCCTCTCCCATGCGGCTGGTAGGGATATAACTGCTGGCGTAGGCAACAGTCAGCACGCTGGAAATAGAGAAGAAAATACCCGTAATGGCACGCATGATGAGCAGCAGCGTCAGATTAGTCACAATGGCATGGAATCCTAAACATAACGCATAGGCAATCTCAGTAAAGAGCAGCAGCTTTTTTCGGTTTACCCGGTCGGACAAAACACCGGCAATGGGGCACATAATCATCGCCACTAGAGAAAGTACGCCGGAGATGGTGGATGCCGCGGTGATATCTGCTCCCATAGACATGGCGTATTTTGTCACCAACGGCACGGTCATATAACCGGCTGCGCCGTTTCCAAAATTAATCAAAATCAGCAAGAGAAACTTCCATGTCCACAAGGGCTCAGTCGGTGTTTCTCTGATTTTTTTTGTCCGCATTTTCGATGTTCTCTTCCTTCCTTTAACATAATGAAGTTTTTCCTGTAAAACAAGTTTAGAGGGTTTCCTCTTTTTGTTCTATAAAAAAGGCCACAAATACTTTAATAAATCGGTTTTGTTTTGGGAAAAGCACGCTATTTTTATAAAATGCTTCCTGCTTTTTGATGGAAGAAACCCGCCTGTAATGCTATGATAAAATCACAAAACGCATTTAAGGAGGAGAACCATGGCAAGGAATTTTGTAAGCATGCCAGATTTTCCCATTGCCAAAACCGAGGCAGGGAAAATTCGGGGTTTTGAGCTGGATGGGATCATCACCTTTTTGGGGATCCCCTATGCCACGGCTCGACGGTTTCACCCAGCCCAGCCCGTGGAAAAGTGGGACGGGGTGAGGGACGCTACCAACTATGGTGTGATTGCACCTGCTTATGGAAGTGCTGTTTACGAGGGGACTGTCACGCCGGGAGAACTTCTCACCCCGCACCGCTACTGGCCCGAAAATGAGAATTGCCAGAATCTGAATGTCTGGACCAATACGCTGGATCAAAATGCCAAAAAGCCGGTAATGGTCTGGTTCCACGGCGGCGGCTTCTCCGATGGTTCTGCCATTGAGCTGGAAGCCTATGATGGAGACGCCCTTTGTAGGAATGGAGACGTGGTTGTGGTCACAGTGAACCATCGGCTGCACCTGCTGGGATATCTGGATCTGTCAGCTTTTGGCCAGCAGTATCACAATTCCGTAAACGCCGGCATTACAGATTTGGTGGAAGCCCTAACGTGGGTTCAGCACAACATCAGTGCCTTTGGCGGCGATCCGGATAATGTGACCATCTTTGGTCAGTCCGGCGGCGGCGGTAAAGTCTATACTCTCATGCAGACTCCTCAGGCAGCCGGGCTTTTCCACAAAGCCATCATTATGTCCGGTACCGACAATTTTGACAGGGGCCTGGATCATACGCCCATTGTAAAAGAAATGCTGAGGGTACTGAATATTCCCGAAAGCAAAGTGGAACAGCTGGAAACCGTTTCCTACAGCCGGTTGATGCGCGCCTATTGCCGGGCAGCAAATACCATAGGGGCGGCTATCAACTGGGGACCTGTTCCCAACGGTTACTATTTAGGTCATCCGGTAGACGTGGGTTTCTCCGAGTACGGAAAGAAGGTTCCCATGATCGTGGGTACCGTAATTGCGGAATTTGGCGGTGTTTTCGGCACTGCTGTGACCCGCTCTTCTTCGGAAAAGGACAAGCTTGCCGCGGTAAAAAAGCTCTGCGGCGACCACAGCGATAAGCTGATTGCAGCGTTTCAAAAAGCCTACCCTGACACCGACCTGTCTGTGTTGCCTAAACTGGACGTTTGGGTGCGTCCCCGGGCGCTGCAGTTTATGGATGCCCACGTAAAAAGCGGATCGGCGGCGCCTGCATACTTGTATCAGTTCGGCTTGGTATTCGATGTAAACGACGGCACTCCCGCCTGGCACTGTTCTGATATCCCCTTTGTGTTCCACAGCTGCCACAACGTACCCTGTGCCAATATCAATGATGTGACGGATTGCTTGGAAAACGAGATGTTCGGCGCAGCTGTTGCTTTTGCCCGTACCGGAGATCCCAACCACGACGGACTGCCCAAATGGCTGCCCTATACCTCGGAAAGCAGGGAAACTATGGTTTTCGACCGAAAAACCGCACTACGGACAGACTACGATACCGTTTTGCTCCAATCTATTTTGGACTGTCTGCCCAAAAATGCCGGTGCATTTGCCGCTATGCTTCCGCCGGATGACGGAAGCGCCATATAAAATCATCAAGGAGGAACTGACATGGCAAGAAAATTTATTTGCAGAAAAGATTATCCTGTTGCTGAGACCAGGGCAGGGAAAATCCGGGGCTTTGAGCTGGATGGCATCATTACTTTCCATGGTATCAAGTACGCTGATGCCAAACGCTTTCAGCCGCCCCAGCCGGTGGAGAAATGGCAGGGCGTAAAGGACGCCACCAACTATGGACCTGTTTCTCCCACTTACGGCGATCCCATTCCCAACGGTGAATTGCTGATCCCTCACCGATTCTGGCCGGAGAATGAGAACTGCCAGTATCTGAATGTATGGACCCAGTCTCTGGAGAAAACTGCGAAAAAGCCTGTTCTGGTCTGGTTTCACGGCGGTGGGTTTGCAGATGGTTCTTCCATCGAGCAGGTTGCCTATGAAGGCGATGAACTCTGCAAATTCGGCGATGTGGTCGTGGTAACTGTCAACCACCGACTGAATATTCTGGGCTTTCTGGATATGAGCTCCTTTGACAGAAAATATGAAAACTCAGTCAATGCCGGCATGGCAGACATTGTGGCGTCCCTGGAATGGGTTCACGAAAATATCGCGGCCTTTGGCGGAGACCCGGATAACGTGACCATTTTCGGTCAATCCGGCGGTGGCGGAAAGGTACATGCTCTGTTGCAGATCCCAGCAGCCACCGGTCTTTTTCATAAGGCCATGATGATGTCCGGCGGTTGTGGCAGCGATGGCCCCATCGTGGATCACCGTCCCTTTGTTCTGGAAATGCTCCGACTGCTTGGTTATAAGGAAACTGAATTTGAAAAACTGGAAACAATTTCCTATTCCCTGTTGATGAAAGCTTTCAACAAGGCCTCGCAAAATTTGAATATTCCCATGACCTGGCATCCCGTTATGTGGCGGCCAGTACCTAACGGATGGTATTTGGGCAGTCCCATGGATGTGGGTTTCAGTGAGAACGCAAAGAAAATCCCTACCATTGCGTCCTCCGTTCTGTCAGAATTTAACTCCTTTGGCGGCACCGGTAATTTGACGCCTCTTTCTTCTGAGGAAGAAAAACTGACCTATGTGAACGATCATTTCAATGGCCACGGACAGGAAATGTTGGAGTTGTTCCACAAAGCTTATCCTGGTAAGGATATTCTGATCTCCACTCAGTTGGACTTCGCTCACCGGCCCTTCCTGATAAAATATCTGGATGCCAGAGCTGCCGGCAACCCGGAGGCCCCCGCTTACAGCTACCAGCTGGGTCTGACCTTTGACGTGAACGACGGGGTTTCCGCCTGGCACTGCTCTGATATTCCCTTTGTGTTCCACAACACCTGTCGGGTGGGTAATGCCAATATAGAAGGTGTTACAGATCAGATCGAAGAACAGATGGCTGGAGCGCTTATTGCCTTTGCCCGCACCGGAAATCCCAATCACGGTGATATGCCCCAGTGGAATCCCTATACCACCGAGGAACCTGTGACCATGGTATTCGACAGAGAAAGCTCTCTGCGCTGCGACTTTGATCGAGAGTTGCTGGCAAAAGCCGCGGAATACGGTCCGGAGTGGCCGGAGTTCAAGGGGTTGGAGCCTCCCAAAAGCGATGACGAAGAGGAAAACGGCAGAGCTTGGCTGTACTAAAAACTGCTCCCGGTTCTTTTACAACAAATTGAAAAAAGGAAGGGCCTGACATTTGTCAGGCCCTTCCTTTTTTGTGTGTTTTACTTTTGAGGCTTACCAGCTACCCCTTTCAGGATACCGCTGACCATATTGTCCAGTCTTGCATTGCTCAAAACCTCAATCAGTTCCCGGTCGAAATTGGGACGCGTACCGGTCTTCAGTCCAAAGACCATAGTATCAAACTCTTTCGGTGAGTCATGGTTCCATTGGGGGATGGAGGAATTGTTGGGATTCCCTGTCCTTACAAATGCCATCACTGTGTCGAAGATCTCCTTTTCGATCCGCTCAGTGATACCCACCTGCTGAGTAGAGGGAACCAGCTCGGTATTGTGGAACACGAAGGGAATATCCGCACAGTGAGGCGGAACTTCGCCGCCGTTCATGGGGCCGTCCAGATTGAATATGTAATCCCAAGTGCAGTTGTTCATGCCGGATCGGCGTTTCAGGTAATCCAGAATATATTTGCGGAACATGAAATCGTAACCCAGGATGTCAATGGTCTTGCGGTCGGGGTATGCTTTTCTAAACAGAGGAATAACCTGATCTGCCACAGCCTTGCCGAATCGTTCTTCAATGGTCTTTACAGCTTCCGGCTCGGTGAGGTTTTTTCTGTCAATGCCCATTAAGCCGAAACCGTCAAATTCCGCAAAGGTAGATCCGACAAGGATAGGAATGTTGGCTGTTTCTTCCCGGAAAGGTACCTCCAGGGGATCCCCCGCATAGAAACCGTTCCGGCAGGGCGTTTCACCGCTGTTGATTCGCTGGGGGCGCAGTTCATAGCGAGCCCACTTAAATGCGTTGACCAGATCGTCGTAAGGCGCTGTTTCCAGTTCCTTTACCGAAGAAATGCCCAGTTTTTTCATCATGATCTCGCCCATTTGACGACCGGAGCCGACGCAGTCGAAAAAGGCTCCGCCCATGACGCCGCTCATAACGATGCCCTTGTGATAAAGGCCGTCCGCAGCGGGAGTTTGCAGAAGAGTGGTTACTTTCATGCCACCGCCGGACTGACCGAAGATGGTCACATTTTCCGGATCTCCGCCAAAATTTTCGATATTATCGTGAATCCACTGAAGAGCGGCTATCAGATCGGACGTACCTGCGTTACCGGAATTTTTATACTCCTCTCCAAATTCCGAAAGATCGCAGTAGCCCAGTACATTCAACCGATGGTTGATGGATACAAAGACCACTTGCCCATATTTGCAGGCGTTTTCTCCTTCATATGCCACCATTTCAATGGAGGAACCGGCTGAAAATCCGCCGCCGTGAAGCCATACCATTACAGGGCGCTTTTTGTCGTCGCAGCCTGGTGTCCATACATTCAGATTCTGGCAGTTTTCACTTTTGATGCCCACCCGATGCGGATCATGCAAAGCGCTGTCGGGAGTTTCCGGATCCATTAGAGGGCAGACATAGCTGTAGCCGGTGGTTTCCAGCACACCTTCCCATGGCTCCATGGGTTCAGGGTCATGGAATCTTTTTGCCTTGGCATAGGGGATTCCCTTGAAGATGGACATACCATCGTATTCATAACCGTGGATCAGACCCTTGGTAGTTTTTATCACGGCAGTCTGTGCGTCATATCGAAATTGTTTTTCCATATTGTAACTTCCTCCATTTCGTACTTAGAAGAACTGCGCGGGCAGCAAACCCGCGCAGAGTCTTTCGGATATTGATTTTGTTTTATTTGGCGTTGTAGCGATCGACAGCAGCCTGCCAGCGTTCAATACAGCCTTCGATGTTGTAGCTCTTCAGTTTTTCACGGAACTCATCATGAGAGCTGGTGTCGGTGCCCATGATGTACTTTACCATGCGCTCCTGCATTAGAGTGGTGATATCGGTCATATAGCGATTGACAAATTCACTTTCTTCCAAGCTGAGAGATGCATCGGGGAGATGAATATTAACGGCATCGGAGTTGCTCCAGACCTCGGTGGCTTCCAGCAGAGGAACATAGCCATCGGCGGCAGAAGCGATAACAGTGGCGTTTTCACCTGTGACGGATTGATAGCCGATATAAGAACGCAATGCATACTTTCCGAGAGCATCGGCAATGGACAGGCCATTAGGATCGTTCAACACCGTATCGGTCAGCGCGATAGAGCCATCGCTGGCAATATTGTAAGATTCGCCCTCGATGCCATAGTACTTGTAATTGTTGGCTTCAGGGGTGTATAGATAATCCAGCCATTTGCTGACGATCTCGATCTTATCCTCAGCCTGTGTGGTCACAAAAATCTCCTGAGCAACGCAGGGATCCCAACCGCAGACAGTAGGAGTGTCTCCCTCTTTCAGAGTGATGCCGGTAATCGCCTTAATGTTACAGTTCTCGTTGCTGATGAAGCCCTGGGAGCACAGCTCGTTACCCATGAGCCAGTTGAACCAGAAATCAATAAACAGAGTGCGGTCGTTCTCAAAGTTGGAATAGTCACCAGAGAGCAGGGGAGAGCCGGCAGTGAAATTTTTATCCACAAGCCCTTCGGCGTACCAGTCCCGCATGGTATCCAGATAGTTGTCCCAGTTGGGGGTGAAGGGAGGATAGTTCACGGTCTGAGTGGCAGGATCGTACTGCCAGTAATCTGTAGACCAATCCGTGTTGATGCCCCACGCCAGAGACAAGGTGGTGCCGCCATCGCTCTGCAGCGTCATAGGCGCAGTCATACCATTATCACGGCACTTGATCAGCAGCTCATGCAGGTCGTCCACGGTCTCGGGGATATCCTCGCCCATGGCTTCCAGAATATCAGCGCGGTAGGCAGCGCCCATGGTAGAGCCGGAGCCCTGTACCTTTTCATCGGTTCCCTTTACCACCTTGACAGCATGAAGCCTGCCATCGTCATAAGTGGCTTCCTTCATAGCTTGCGCATTGGATTCCAGCTTAGCTTTGTAGTTGGGCATATACTGATCGATATGATCTACCATATCCACCAGAACACCGTCTTCAATGCCCTGCTGGTATCCGCCGGGGTAGGTTTCCGCGCCGCCGGGGAACATGATGTCGAAATACTCGCCGGTAGCCAGCAGCTGTTGGAAGCGTTCCGGCATTTCGGACTGGGTGTAAAAGGTCCAGTTCACATGGATGCCGGTAGCTTCTTCCATAGCTTTCACACCGGCGATCTCGTTGATGTCTTCCACGATCTTACCATCATAGGGAATCAAAATGCTGATCTCGGTAGGCTCGTCCACAATGGGGAGTTCCAGTCCATTGATGTTGCGCTTGGAAGGGCTCTCCTCACCTGTATCAGATTCGATCTGAGAGGTGTTTTCCGCACGGGAAGCATTGGCAGAGCTATTGTTGGAGTTGTTGCTGCAGGCTGCCAAACTTCCCACCAGCAGCGCTGCTGCCAGAAGGCTTGCAAAGATTCTTTTTTTCAATTAAGTTTCCCTCCTTAAAGGACTTTGTTTATTTTAACTCTTCACTGCACCCATGGTAATACCTGTGACAAAATATTTTTGTACAAATGGGTAAATACAGAGGATGGGAAGAGTTGAAACCACAATAGACGCATATTCAATAGAGTTTTTATAGGTGGTGGAATTTTCCAGCAGACTGGAAGAACTGGAATTGATATCGGAAGTGGCTGTGATCAAAATCTCCCGCAATGCCATTTGCAGGGGATGGAGATCCCGGCGCGTAGGCAGATACAGCAGTGCCGAAAAATAATCGTTCCATTTGGCAACTACAGTGAAGAGCATAATCACCGCAAATGTTGCCTTACACAAGGGAAGAATCACGCTCCACAAAATTCGCAGATCAGAGGCTCCGTCTATCCTTGCGGCCTCTTCCAATGCTTGGGGAATATTCTCCATGGCGGTGCGCATGATGATGATATTAAACACACTCAGCGCTCCGGGAATGATCATTACCAGAGGATTATCTGTCAGATGCAGCGCTTTCATTACCAGATAGTTGGGGATCATACCGCCGTTAAACAGCATGGTGAAGGAAATGAACATCATAAATCCGTTGCGGAAATGGAACCGTTTTCTGGAGAAAATGTAGCCGGCAAGGGTAGTAAGAACACCGGTGACCAGGCAGGTGAACACAATGTAGATAATGGTGTTTAGGTAGGAAGACCAAAGCTTCTTGTACTGGAAGATGATCTTATAAGCTTGGGTGTCAAGGTTTTTCAAAGGGAAGTACACAATTCCGGAATGAGTGTTCAGCGCCGTAGGATTGCTGAACGAAGCCATGATCATGTGCCAGATGGGAATAAAGCAGGCATAGGTGATCAACAGCAGGATAATCACATCAATAACCAGAAAGATGATTCGGCTGGGGCTCTCTTTGATTTTTTGTTTCATGGTTTTCCCTCCTTTAGAACATGGATGTGCCGGAAAGCTTCTTTAGCACCTTGTTAGACGTGAGGAGCAGAATTGTGCCTATAATAGAGTTGAACAAACCCACTGCGGTGGATAAACCGAAGTTTGCTTCCTGCATACCCGCACGGTAAACGTAGGTATTTATAACGTCTGCTACCTCAAAGGTGGAAGGATTATAGAGCAGCAGAATTTTGTCAGCGCCGACGGAGAACACAAAGCCCATGCGCATGATAAACATCATAATAATCATAGCGGAGATTCCGGGCAGGGTAATGTGCCACATTTGTTTCCAGTATCCTGCGCCGTCTACTTTAGCAGCATTGTAAAGCTCCTGATCCACATCACTTAAAGCCGCCAGATAAATGATAGAACCATAGCCGATTCCCTGCCAGGTACCCATCAGTATATAAATGGGTCGAAACCACGCAGGAAGGTTCAGCAGATTTTCGCTGACACCGCCGGTCATAAAGCTCAGAGCTTCAGAAATGGCGCCGCCGGATTTTGTGAAGTTGATCACCAGGCCCGCCGCTACGACAGTAGAGACAAAATAGGGCATATAACTGATGGTCTGTACAGGTTTCTTGAAATATTTATTTTTTATCTCGTTGAGCAGAAGTGCAAAAACAATGGGAGCGGGGAAATTTATCAAAAGATCCAGCAGGCCGATAAGGATGGTGTTCTTGATCAGGCGTCCAGCGTAGGGTCCGGAAAAGAATGTGATGAAGTTATCGAACCATACCCATTTGCTGCCGAAAATCCCCTTGACGGGAGAAAATTTCTCAAAAGAAACAATGATGCCAAACATAGGCAGATAATTGAAAATGATAAAATATGCCAGAATCACAACGAGAAACACATATAGTATTTTATTTCTCCGAATATCCAGACTCAAATTGTGGGGAAGCGCTCTGACCCCGCCTCTGTCCCGATATCCATGGATACTGTTATTATTCACATTCGGCTTCCTTTTCTTCATGGTAATACCCCCTTGCTGCTTTCTGACATAATTTTACCGGATTTTTTACTTCGTTTTCTATCAAATACGCTACCTGAAATTGAAAAAAAGCCAAAACTTTGCACTGCTTTTTGAACAATCGAGGAAAAGATTATAAAAAAGGCGGAAATCAAAGTTAGCTTTTGTGGATTTTTTTGTCTGGCTATGATAAAATTTTTACTGGATTGAAAGAAAAATTTAGGAATGATAGGTGTGCGGCTCATGAAACGGATTCGCTTGAACAATATCTTCAACTATGTTACCTGCTTTTTGCTGATTCCCTTTGCCGTGATGCTGGTTATCCTGCTCACTTACTCCATCTATCAGGATATCTCCCATCAAAAGCAAGCTTATCACACTGCTGCGGAGGACATCGCTGATTCTGTGGAAGCCTCTGCTGCCGGCATTCTGAAAAAGCTGAGAAACGCCACTTATTCCAAAGATTTTATTTACTTTTGCAATAGCAGTGATTTGGATACGGTGGAGCGCTGTGCCCGCCCGCTGCTGGACGAAAGCTCTGCTGGGTTGTTTGCTTATCCCGAAGTTATTGCGGTTTCTCTTTATAACGCAAAATGTGAGTATTCTCTCCACTCTTCTCGATCCTTTGAAACGATGACGATCAGCAAGGAAAGCGAGGAAGCCTCAAAGGCGCTGACGGAACAAGCCGGATTTCTGTGTACCACCAAGGAAATCGATGGAGACGCTTTCTTTTTCTATTCCATTGCAGATCGATACGGCGTCATTACCGCCATGGTGGATCCCGGGAAAAACTCAATTTTCAAAAACTACAATTCCATTTACAAAGATGCCACCTCCTTTTCCTTTACCACTAGGAAAGTTTCTGCTGAAAAAGATGTCTTTTCTACTGAGCTGCCTTCCGTAAACCTCTTTCTGTCATATTCCTGTAAGATCCCCTATGAGTTTTCACCGATACAGATCGTCCTGCTGATCATCATTCTGTTTCTGCTGTTCCTGATCCCAATCAGTCTCTGGATTTTGACCCGATCTGTATCCCGACCGTTACACCTGATCTCTGAAAAAATGCAGACTATCACAGCAGGAAATTTCGATGATCGAATCCCGCCTATCGAGACCATAGACGATATTCGGGTCTATGCCAATGGCATCAATCTGATGCTGGATGCCATTCAGCATTACAAGGAGGATGACTTTAACAGCCGCATGGACACTGTACAGGCGCAGCTTCAATACCTGCAGCTTCAAATACGCCCTCATTTTTATCTGAACTGCATGAAAAATCTGAACTCGCTTATTGCGCTGGGAGAATACCAGAAAGCACAAACCATGGTACTCAATCTTTCTCATTACATTTCCCACACTTTTTCCGACAGTCGTCAGTTTATTTCGGTGCGGGAAGAGCTGGAGTCCATTCAAAACTATGTGGACCTGTATAACAACCTTTCCTATGATATCAAGCTGGGCTTCCGGATCGATGGTCAATGTGCCGGAATGAACTGTTTACCCATGATGCTGCTCACCTTTGTGGAGAACAGCATCAAACACACAAAAACCAACGCCCGGCTCTCGGTCTTTGTTTCCGTAGAATCTTTCCAGGACACCGATGGAAACCTTTTTTTGAAATTTACGCTGCAGGATTCCGGCGGCGGCTTCCCGGACACCGTGCTGGAGGAACAAAACGCAATCGACCCATCCAAGCTGATATACCGGCAGAACCATATCGGCATTAACAACATTCGATTCCGGCTATTCCTGGTGTTCGGCAGCAAGGCGTCTCTCTTCATGCGCAATGAGGGAAACGGAGCGCTGGTAGAGATCATTACTCCATGTGAGCAAAACAAAGGGAGGCAGTTTTATGAATATGCTGATCGTGGATGATTCCCCAGTCGTTCTCACTTTTTTAGTGACAAAAATCGACTGGAAAGCTGTGGGAATAGATAAGGTGTATTCCGCCAGTTCTTCTCTCCTTGCCAAAAATATTTTGGAGCACAACAGGGTACAGATTCTGCTGACAGACATTGAAATGCCGGTGGAAAACGGATTGGAACTGATTCATTGGATCAAAAACAGGGAAATGGATATCGAGTGTATCCTGCTTACCTCGCACACGGATTTTTCCTATGCAAAGCAGGGAATCAAGCTGGGCGTTGTGGATTATGTGGTGCAGCCCGCCGCCAATGCGGATATCATTTCAGCGGTAGAGAAGGCTATTAACCGACACCGTTCCCGCACCCAGGCGCAGCAAGATCAGATGGCGGGAGAATTTTCAAATTACGAAATGAACCGTGCTGTAAAACATTTCTTTCAGGAATGGCCCGATCCTCGCAAAAAAGATTTTGAAGAATTGCTGGATGCTCACATCAGGCGACTGAACGAACTGGGATATATCTGCGGGAAGGACGACGAGTGCTGCCTTTTTCTAACAAGGATTGAAGAATGGAATACGCTACCTCTTTCCGGCATTGACTTTCGTCAGGTCTATGCCGATGAAGCTCGCTCTGTGTTTTCCTTTGCCAATGGACAGGCTGCCACTTACAGCGAAGATGACGTCAATTTTATTACAGCCTTGTTTATGAAATCCTATAACGATGTGGAAAATTATTTGGAAATTTTGCAGCGGCAGATTTGTGAGAAGCTGCAATGCTCCATCCGTATTTACTACTGCTTTACCAATTTCCGGGATTTTCTGTTTGCTCACCGCTATATCACTTCTATGGAATATTCAGGGGACAGCGGAAAAACCGCAGGAATTCAAAAGCTGTATCTGACAGCAGCTCATCGAAATCTGGATCAGGCGCCCCAGAATTACAAGGACTATTATGCTCAGATCGTGAATTATATCCGCTCCAATATTTCTTCTCCTATTACCCGACAGGAAATTTCTGAGCATGTTCACATTTCTCCGGATTACATTTCCCATATCGTTCGTTCCATTGCGGAATGCTCCTGTAAGGAACTGATCGCACAGGAAAAAATGAAGCGCGCCCGTATGTTGATTGAAACTACCACCCGACCCATTGGCGACATTGCGGCGGATTGTGGGTTTGATTCCTTTGCCTATTTCAGCAAAGTCTATAAATCCACTTATGGCGTCAGCCCTACCCATACCCGGCGGCTGTGAGATTTTACGCCTTTTTTATAATATTTCACAGAAAGCTTGTTGAAATCAGCTTCCCATATCTTTTAGCATAGTCTTAACACGATCTTGCTTTGGGAGGAAGAATTTATGGCATTGGTACAGTACAATTTCAAGAGTCAGGCTCTCAGCCGGAATGTCAGCTTTACGGTGATCTTGCCCACAGATGGACTGAGCTATTACGATCCCGCTGAAGCGGAAGCTCGTGGGCAGAATCCCATTGGAAGAGCTTTTCAACACACCTATCAGCCTGGTATGCAGTTTCAAACCGTGTATGTGTATCACGGCGGCGGAGAGGATCAGTCCGTCACAGCCAGATATGTTTCTCTGGAGCGTGCCGCTCAAGATAACAGGGTGATGCTGGTCTGCCCGGACATTCAGTTTTTTGGTACAGATTGTCCGGGGGGAAAATATTTTACCTTTTTAACGGAGGAGCTGCCAAAGGTAGTACAGACTATCTTTCCTTCTTCCCCAAAACGGGAAGATAATTTTGTCATGGGCTACGCCATGGGTGCTAACGTAGCGTTGGGCACAGCTGTGATGCGTCCTGATCTGTTCTGCGCTTGTCTGGACATTTCCGGCGGCATCGGCTTGACCTTGAAAACACAGACTTTGATCAACGAACTGAACAGCGATCATTTCAAAACTTTCCTTCCCTCTTACCACATTGCGTTTGGAGACCCGGAACAGTTCGCAGGATCAAGATACGACCTGTGGCCCATCGCAAAGAGGTTCCGGGAAGAAAGCGTGCCGCTTTGTGACTTCACCATTGCCTGCGGCAGCAAGGAATTTATTCGCACTCGGGTAGAGGATGATGTGGAATGCTTGCGGGAACTGGGGTATCCTATTCGATATATCTGCGCTGAGGGCTATGATCACAATTGGATCATGTGGGAAAAATACCTGATCGATGGGTTGAACGAGCTGCTCCCGTTGAAAAGAGAATATCTGTACAGCGTGTATTGATATAAAAATTTTAAAAGCAAGGTTATTTCTAAAAATCAGAGTTTTTTATGTCCTCTTTCCATAGGTTCTTACCGGAAAAATCGGTGGCGCTTGCTTTTGGGGAGTTTTTCCTTTTAATTGAGAATGATGGAGAATGGATGATTTTTAAAAGTAGCAAATCCACAAAGGTAAAATATATCTGATGGGTTTGTCCAATAATGCTGTGCCGGACAGATCCTTCGGGTTCAAATCCCCGTTCTTTCACAAAAAAACAGGCAGAGAAGCATGAAGCTTCTCTGCCTGTTTTTGGGAGTAACATGCAAAAAAAGATATTTCGGCGCGAGCCGCATACCAAAGACATAGAAAAACCTGCGGTTCGCGACATGCTCACCGCAGGTGTGGTGACCCATCGGGGATTTGAACCCCGGACACCCTGATTAAAAGTCAGGTGCTCTGCCAACTGAGCTAATGAGTCAAGCTTGCTGTTCACCAAGTGGTGAACAGCTTTCTTATTATAGCAAGGAAAAACTCCGCTGTCAACCAGAAATTCTCAGGTTTGGCTACTGCTTTTTCAGTGGGCGGTGAAATGCTTTACCAGGCTCTCGCCGTCCTCCGGCCAACGCCAGGAGGCAGGGCAGAGATTCAGCCCGGCGTGCATCAGCAGGGCCCCGGAATAAGTTTCCCCGGTTTCCTCATCGGTATACAGTTTTTCCGGGTCAAGGCCCCGCAGGCATTTCTGCTGGAACAGGTTTTCCGGCCTGCGCATGACCACGCGGGTAAACAGGACTTCCGTTTTATCCGGGCTTACAAATTCCCAGTCGCAGAGGAAGGGATTCTCCGTGGGGGAGGTCAGGCGGTAAAAATCGCCGTACCGGATGAGATCGTAATATTTGTGGTAGTCCGCCACCTGCCGCTTGACGATCTCCTTTTCTTCAGGAGCCAGCTTGCGGGGATCCAGCTCATAGCCAAAAGTGCCGCACATGGCAACATTTCCCCGGGTGATAAGATCAGCTCTGGGGCTGGCGGATACATGGGCGCCCATGGACGCAATGGGGTAGCAGAGAGAGGCGCCAAACTGAATGGACAGCCGTTCGATGGGGTCGGTATTGTCACTGGCCCAGATCTGGGGAGAATAGTACATCATGCCCGGGTCAAACCGGCCGCCGCCGGAGGAGCAGTTTTCCAGCAGGATATGGGGGAAGGCAGTGGTGACTCGATCCATCAAATCATAGACGCCCAGCACATAGCGGTGGAAGAACTCTCCCTGGCGCTCCGGGGGAAGAGCCAAGCTTGCGGCTTCGGAAATGTGCCGGTTGCAGTCCCATTTGATATAGGCGATATTGGCTTTGGAGATCACCTCATACATCTGCTGGAAAATGTAGTCCCGCACATCCTTGCGGGTCATATCCAGCACACACTGATTTCGGGAAATGGACTTTCCCCGGCCGGGCGCGCAGACGGCCCAGTCAGGGTGGGCGCGGTACAGGTCGCTGTCGGGATTGATCATTTCCGGCTCATACCAGATGCCGAATTTTACCCCCAGCGCGTTGACCCGTTCCACAAGCTGACCCAGGGTGCCGCCCAGCTTTTCTTCGTTGACAGACCAGTCTCCCAATGCTCGGTGATCGTCACAGCGATTGCCGAACCAGCCGTCGTCCATTACCAGCATTTCAATGCCCAGCTCTTTTGCTTCTCTGGCAAATTCCACCAGCTTATCGCCGTCAAAATCAAAATAGGCTGCTTCCCAGCTGTTGATCAAGAGCGGACGCTTCTTTTTCGTCCACTCGCTGCGCATGAGATGATCCAGATAGAAATGATGGAAGGTGCGGCTCATGCCGCCCAGGCCTTCTTCCGAATAGACCAGCACCGCTTCGGGGGACACAAAGGTCTCTCCCGGTTCCAGCCGCCAGCGAAATTCCTCCGGGTTAATGCCGGCCAGCACCCGGGAGCAGCCGCGGGTATCCACTTCCACGTCCAGAGAAAAATTGCCGCTGTACACTAAATTAATGCCATAGGCGTTTCCGGTCTCCTCTGTGGCGTTGTGATCGATAAGAGCAAGAAAGGGGTTGTGGTTGGGCCCGGTCATGCCCCGCTTGGAGCGGATGGACTGAATGCCATGCTGCAAAGAATGGCGCACAGTAGTGTTTTCCTTGGCCCATTTGCCGTATACGTGAACTGCGTCCAGCTCCATGGTGGGAAGCTCCAGACAGGCGCTGTAAACCTGCTCCAGCTCCACAGGGGCGCTGCCGCCGTTTTCCACCCGCACGCTGCGGGTCATTGCGCCGTACTGCTCAAAAACTGTGTAGAGCAGAAAAACCTTTACCCCGGTAACGGGATCAATGGTTTCAATTTCCAGGGTCTCTGCCTCGTCTTCCTCTGCAAAGGTGGCAGGCAGGCCGGGAAGCTTCGGCTTTCCCTTTGTGATCTTATGGGAAACATACCGCACATCTGTCACAGTGTTTCCGTCCTTTCCCCGAACGGTAAGGGCGGAGATGCGGAAATCCCCTGCGCCGCTGCCGGGGTATTCCATGGGGTTGATATCGGCGGAAAACAGCGGATCCTCCACGCCGTGGGCATAGGGACTCAGGGAATCAAACCAGCCCCGGTACATCAGATGCTTCAAGTTGGTATCCGGCAGCTTTGCGCCGTAATACAGATGTACCAGATACCCCTGGTCATATATCAGAAGGGCGTAGGTAGAGGTTTTGGAATCCAGCTTGAAAATTTTCGTTTTTTCGTCAAAACTGATGGGCATAAAAAGTCCTCCGCACTCAAAATAGATTTGGCGTTTTTACAAGGAAAAATCGTTATGCGGTTATAGTGTGAAAAATACTTTTTCACACACCGTTTTTGTGCCTTTGCCGCAACAAGCAAA
>CAMVYG010000009.1 GCA_947171615.1 uncultured Clostridia bacterium | reverse complement strand
GAGCAGAAGGATATTTTAAGCTATGGCAGCTACCGCACCCTGCTGGCAGACGGAAATCTGCTGGCCTTTGAGCGCTTTGCCACAGTAGAAGACCGCCGGGAAAGCCTGTTCCTGCTGGTAAACCGCAGCGACTGCTCTCAAAGCATTCCCTCCCTGCCTCTGCCGGAGGGATCGGGAACCCTGCTGCTGGGAGAACCCTTAAAACCCTTCGGTTCTCTTCCCCCCTTCGGCTGTTCCCTTACAAGATTTTCTCAACCCGTAAAAACAGAGGAAAACCAGGCATAAAAAGCGATGCCGCGGAATAAAGCAGAAACCTCTTGACATTTTAATAAACACTGTTTATAATAATAAGGCTGTGAGGAAATATTCCATTTCCTCCCTATGCGCCGGTAGCTCAGCTGGATAGAGCGTCTGACTACGGACCAAGGGGTTTTTCCTCTGCATATGCAAGCAAGTTGGATGAAAATTGAATACAAGTTCCTGTGCGCCGGTAGCTCAGCTGGATAGAGCGCTTGACTACGGATCAAGAGGTCGGGAGTTCGAATCTTCTCCGGCGCGCCAGATTTTCAGGTTTGATGCGGATTTTTTGTATTTTTGCAAATAATCCGCATCTTTTTTTACTTCATCCGTGCTTTTCGCTCTAAAAATCCATTCTTACATAAATATACAGCTGATATACAAACCGTCAAAAGCGACCGTCAAACGGCGGTCTATCCTGCAAGCAGTGCAGTTAAGACGGTTTCCTGCAAAGCGGGGCTTTGCTTGCACATCTTGAGAAGCAGTTCTTTGATCTCCGGGCTATCTTTCGCAAGAAAAGCCAATGTGGAAACCACGTCTTTCTCCTGCGCATTTTCTGGTGAAAATATTGCGCTCAAGCTCTGTTCCTTCCTCCCGGAATAAAATTTGTCCTGAAAAGTTTCTACAAGCTTTAACCGGGCTGAACTTGTGGCATGAGAGTAGATATTTAGCAGAACCTCCAACGATTTGTGACCAGTTATTGCCTGTACACTTTTGAAGTCCCCATCACAGTGCTCCACATAGTAAGTAGTTGATGAGTGGCGGATTCCATGGAAACTAAGTGGCGGATACTCTTCCTCAAATTCTTCTTTCTGTTGTTTTTGCCATTTTTTGAACCATGTCATCATCAGCTTGGGTTCTATGGGATTACCGTTTTCTAAGCAGATCAGAAGTCCGTAATCATGATATTGATCACCGAGCTTTTCCTTGTTGCGCTGGATCTGCTTCAACCGCGCCTCTATCTCATTTTTGAGTGGCTCAGTTGCCAGCAACTCTCTAATGCTGGAAGATGTCTTTGGCCTTTTCAGTACAAGGCAAGAATTTTTTTCTATCTCTATCGTTGGAAAGACAAACAACACATCTGAGGTTTTTGCCATTTTCAGAGATTCTTTTGAAACTCTTTGCAGTATTTTTGTGATATGGATGCGACTATTTCTAAGATCCAGTTCCTCTAAAGTAATTCCAACCGTTTCCCCGTTTCTTAGGGCACCTACATATGCCAGATGCACAGCAAGCCGCAGCAGCGGTTGATCCGACATAGCAGTCAGTGCTTTTTTCATCAGCATGTCATCCCATATCTTGAATTGAATGTTGCCGTTGCGCGGGGGTATGTATTCCGGTAATGGATCTTCTGTAATGAGATTCCTTCGGAGCGCCAGCTTAAAAATCCCTCCTAAAAGCAGAGCTACATCATGAATAGTCGTGGGACCTAAACACTCACTTTCTTCATGTGGCTTTTCCATCTCTACTTCAGATAGCAAACATATACCGCCTTTGTATGCGCCTTTAGGTGTATGCTGCAGGGTTTCATAGAGCTCACGAATGTCCCCCTCAGTAACTGCCTGGATGGTCTTTTCACCCAGATGAGGTTTTACATGATTGGTAAGAAGACCAACATTCATGGTATAGGTTTTCGGTTGCCAGCTCTTAGCCCGACTTGGAATAAATTCTTTCATCACAAAATCCCATAACTTTATGGGACGGATCACAGAAAGGTGATTTATCTCGCCGTTTGACTGCCGTATTTCCTCTAACTGAATTTCCACCTTCTTTTTTCTTTCTTCTGCTGCATCCAAATTATTGAACGGTTCCCACATCTGACGTTTACTTTTGTGTTCGTCATATGGGAGACCATTCTTTTCGTAGAACTCCTTGCTTAGACCTTTCGGAATTGTGTAACTAACGTAGTATGTTTGATACCGATGAACAATAGAAGCCATTTATCCTACCTCCTGATGATTCAGCCAGCAGTCAAAGGATTCTTTGTTAATCCGAAGCAGTTTTGGTCCGCAGCGTTTGACAACAAATTCCTTTGTTGTACTGCAAAAGCTATACGCACTGCGTTCTGTCATGTTCAAGATTTCGGCTACTTCAGAAACCAGGTATACCTTTTTAGCTGGACTTTGGGGTTGACTTTCTTTCACCCAACTTGCGCCTCCTTTCTCGAAGATGCCTCCTTTCCTGTAGTTTTGATAAATGGCTGAGATTTAGCAAAATTATTATACACCACAATCAGGCAGCATCCCATTTGAAAAATAAAAAAAGTTGTTCCATTCTGTAACAATCTGTCGGCTCGCTTCCTGCAGCCGTGTTCGGTCCTGCGTTTTCTCCCTTGCTTCGCTCAGCAGATGCGTCATGGCAAAGCCAGGGGTATTCCCTCCGGCAGATCGCTATGCTGTTTTCAAGGTTCAAGAAAAAGTGAATTTAACCACCTTCTGCTATATAAAGAGCGGTAATGTGTCAGAATCAGTGCAAAGTTTTTAAAAAATCGTTCGCCAGGATATGGCAAAAGAGCTAATAAAAAGACAGGAAACCAGAGGAAGAATTTTCTTCCGTCTGATTTTTCGATGAAATTGTGATCTTGATAAGCCTTTTATTATGTCGGCAGCATAGATGATATCGTAGAATCCCTGCGTACGCACATGAAAGACGTTTCCTGGTGGACCTACTACCGTAAGCGCTGGGATGCCATTGAGATCTTGAGCAGCTTGCTGTGGGAGCATACAGATCGGGAGACAACCGCAGCGTTGGAGGAGAGGTGTGGATAGAGGTTCACCTTTTCTAAAATGAAAAACCAGCGCCGAAAAGAAATGACCGGCGCTGGCAAAATAAATTTTGATTATTGGCACAAGAGAGCTTGGTTCAGTAATAACTGGCTGGAAGTCCCGTCGTCTGCATGAGATTCCTATTCCCATTTTTCCTGCCTAGCTTTCAATTCCATGATCTCCGGCTCCAATGCAGGACGGATATCCCGCTTTCCGCAGTCCGGGCAGGTGTCCGTTTCTTTCTCCCGTTTGAAAATAAAACCGCAGTTCTTGCAATAATATACTGGCATAAAAGTTCCTCCTCTGTAAGTTACATTGTACCACACTCCCCAAAATCCATCAAGTCCTATAAGAAAAGGCCGATAAAATAGGTATTTTCCTATCTTATCGGCCTTTCTATTTTCTGCTTAGTAATCAGATTTCTGCTTAGTAATCAGAACAAATCCAACTCGGCTTTAAAATGCTGGATACAACTCAAAGTCACACTGCAAAGCCTCTGATACAGGTCTTCATCGTATTCTCCCTGTACAACAGCATTTTTCCGCAGCAGGGGTTCGTATTTCTTTAGGATTTCTTCAGCCGCATTATTGTCGCCTGTCTTTGCTCTTTCTATCAAGTCAGAAAAATTCATGTACTTACTCGCCTTCTAAAATTTTTCGGAACATATGGATCATTCGCAAATAAGAAGCCTTTACTGTCCAGAAGTTCCGATGAAGCTGCTCCGATGCCTCACGATACGTTAAACCCTGGATGCCGCACAGTTCCAGTATCTCTAAGTCCTTTGGCTTTAAGCTTCGTATCGCCTTTGACAAAGCTTCATTTTCGATTTGATCCGCAAGAGGAAGGTGCGAAAGGAAATCGGGCTCGTACAGTTGATCTTCTTTTTCAACTGCACTTTGCAGCGCTTCCCTGTTCTCTGTGTTCCATTTCTTTTGAAGATACCGTCTGCGTTCTCTGTTAACTGCCAGTTTGAGATAAGCTGAAAACCGATTCTGCAGACTGCTTTCTCTTTCTTTCTCGTTAGGCTCTACCATATCATACTTTCCTTTCAAATTATGTTGAAATAAAGGTGATATGGAGATTATGGGGGACGGATAGTTATGCCCGTGTATTTGTCTTTGCGGATCGCTTTTGCACTTTTTACAAATTTAGGCGCAATGATATCTTCATAGTTCATTACACCCCAGTATTCTACTTAATCCTTGAAAATAAGGAAGAATATTGTTGGCAAAATAGAAGCTTTGCAAAAAAGAAGGGAAACTTGAAGGTTAATTTTTACGCGGGATTCTTTCTCAAAAAAAGCGCTATGGGATCAAATACTCCCATAGCGCTTTTTTCGGATAAAACTTACGGCTGCTTCATCTGTTTGTGCAGTTCCATAGCAACCTGCGCAGATTCCTGCCGTGTAATAAAGCTTTGCGGTCGAAATGTCCCGTCCTTATCTCCGTTCATGATCCCGTTCTCCTTGCAATAAGCCACAGCCGGCTGCGCCCAGCTACTGGCAGGCTTTTTTGCCTGCTGTACAAAGTAGCTTGCAATTTCTTCCTGAACGATTTTTCTAATTTGCGTTTCGTTCAAAGCTTGTTCCTCCTTTTTTTGCGAAAGACTGGGGTAATCGCGATAGGCCCAGTTGCCATCGAAGCGCTTTCCGCCAATGTACAGCTGGTCAGTGAACTGCCAGATGCCGTACTCCTTCTTATATTCGCATACGCTATTCCATTGAGCTACCCACTTGTCATACCGATCCAAGCGGGGATCGTTCAGCTCGTTTTCCAACCACGATAATGAGGCATATATTCCCGCGTGATACCCCTCTTCTGAAATTCTTTTGCAAAAAATGTCACAAATATCTACCAGAACAGAATTTGCAGGCATACCGTGATTTGCCTTGTAGTGGTCGGCGTCTTCCATGTCAAACCACACGCCGTATGCAGGCTTAGGAACTTGGCTTAATAATCGAAGTGCGTGGTTAGCTTCACTTTCTGCCTGAATAGCATTCAGGGCATACGAATAGAGATAGACGCCGTAAGGCATTCCTGTCTTTTGCGCCTTTGAGACATTTTCCAAGAACCTTCCATCGTCCTGGTTCTCATAATCGCTTCCATAACCACAGCGAAGAAGCACAAATCCAATTCCAGCAATCTTTAACTGTGCAAAATCCACTTTGCCGTTATTTTCACTAATGTCAACGCCTTTTGCAGCCATTGCTCATTCCCCCCTTTTCTTGGGGTGGCTGTATTCTAAAGCCTGCTTGCTGTCGCCTGTTCCTTCAGTAGTTGGATCCACCACCACCCCGAGAACGGACAACACCGCAAAGGCAGCGTTAACTACCGCAAGCAGGCGGTTTCCCGTTTCACCCAAGTCCAGCGAATACCCAAAAACAGCCGCTACGGTCTGAATCAGCAGCAATACAGCCGGAATGAGGGCAAGCCAAAAGCTCTTGTTCCGGAATCTGACCTTCCAATTGATATTCATAGGCGCTTTCCTCCGTTCCGTTTATGAAAATCTACTTTTCCGCTGTCATCTCTTTCTCATCTCGAGTTTCCAGTTTCACAATCCTGATTTCGTGATTTTGCAGCCTCTGTTCATTTCCGTCGATTCGCTCATGAAGCCTCTGGTGAGATTCGGACGCGTGCTCTCGAAATGCTGCGTTTTCCTCCTCCAGTCTTTTGATATTCTCAAAAATGCCTTCAATCAGGGTGGATAATCTGGAAACCGTGTTGTTGAACTTCAGGATTGGCGCCATAACGGTAACAATCAGACCCGCCAAGCCGATGATCACGGTAACTACGGTCCATTCGTTCATATCGATCACTTCCTTACTCTGCCGTGTTCCTTTGTTGGCCTCAACCGATATCAAAGCCCTCCTGCACATCGCTTTCTATATAGCCAGCATCGTCCTGATGGTCTTTTCCGTCTGCCAGCCGGGAAATATGGTAGACCACCAGAGCGCGGGCGATATCTTTATAGATCTGTGCGATCTGTGAGGGAGCGATCAGCTCATGATACACATATTCCAGCATCAGCACCACAGATAGATTCATTGAGTCCTGACCGTCAAGATAGTAGATGGCCCTCATAGTTTCCAACAGGTCAGAAAACAACCCCGGCTCTGCACGGTTGTTATTGATCACGCTGCACAAGTCGTTCGCCAGCTGAGCCTGCAGCTCTTCAAAGCTCCTGTTCATATGCGTTCCAGCACTCCTTTTATGTATTTTACCTGCCTTTTATATTCTGCCGGGATTTCCGGGTCCGCTTCAATCATCTGATAAGCATGGTAAAAACCGTAGATTTCATGAAGCGTCTTAAATTTGGTATACATCAGGTCGCACACGCTTTCCACAGGCGCGAACAGTTCCCGGTTGACCTCCAGCTGAGAACCAAGACAGCCCCTGAGGCAAATCGACTTGATTGCGCACCCAGAGCATTTCGGATGTGTGACATTGGGATTCATGGCATAGATTTTGGCTGCCAAGCTGACATTTTTTTCTTCTACCCCCACGATTTTACCATTTTCTACCGCCAGCCGACCGTAATGATATTCCGGGTACATGGTTCGGTGGCAGGGCACCAATGCCAAATCGCCCAGCCTCACTACCGGGCCGGATTGGATCGAGCAGGTGCAGCGGTTACTGGTAAACGGAAGCTTCAGTATATCGCCCATAGTCACATGTTCGTATTTCCCGGGAACATGAAAGATGCGATGAATAAAATCCTTGACATCCCCCTTGTGGAAATGCTTCAGCGAGCTTTCTGCAATATACCACAGCATATCGGAATAATCGCTTAGGGAAGCGGTATCCCACGTATCGTTGCGTACCTCCAGCAGCATGGGAACATAAAACTTTGCCTCTTCCCCAAAATGCTTCAGCAGCATTTCGACCCACCAGTCGAAGCTTTCCTTGTAGTTTGCTACAAATTCCTTACTCACCATAGGATGAAAACCGCACCGGTGCTTTTTAGAAAAGGAAAACACCTTGTCGTAATACTCGTCGGTACGGTAGTCCTTCAGGCTTTGTCTGGCAGTGTCGTCCACGCCCTTGCCGTCAATAGAGCAGGAAAGAAACATGGATATCCCGATTTTTTCAAATTTGGAGAAATACTCCTCCACCCTGCTTGTTCGTTTTTCGCTGCCAACAAACGAAAAATTTGAGGGTATCACAATGGCGCCGCAAAACCGCCGGCGCAGCGCATGCTGATAGATTTTTTCCAACACCTGAAAGCCCAGCTCTCCCGCGAAGAATTCCCCCGAGAAAATGTCCAGTGTTTCAATGTAATATTGCTTGTCTTCAATCCAGTTCAAAAGAATTTCCAGATTATCGAGGATCGTCTCGCTGTTTCTGAGTTCTCTGGGATAAAGCCTGTCCCCATAACGGTGAATATAGCAGTATTCGCACTGCATATCGCAATCCGCCGTGACAATAAGTTCTATCGTTCCCAGCTTATTCTCCGGGTTCCATTTACGAAAAAACTGCCGGTCAAACAAGGTATAGAGCATTCGATTTCGCTCCAACCGGTCTGTGCTATTCATGTTCATACTCCTTTAATTCCTCCAACATGGTGTCCATTGCCCCGTTCAAAAACAGCCTGATCCACCAATAGGGCTGCACAAAGAGGGAATGGCAGAGCTCCATGTTGGATGCAAGGCACATGCCGGGTCTGCACATAAAGTCCATCACTTCGGCAGCCTGCTCCTCGTTTCCGTACTTTGAAGCGATAACGCCAGAATTGGCAGCCAGCTTTATCATGGTTTTTGCGTCTGAATAAATCAACTTGCTTGGATTGAAGTAAATCAGATTCATGGATTTTCGGTGTCTGCGGAAGTCCTCCAGACCAAAATTACAGCCGTCATCCACATAGTCCTGCTTGGCGCTCAGCTTTTCCGTCCTTGCGGAATTGTGGTATTCCACGTAAGAATCAAAAAGCGTTCTGTGGCAGACAGAATACCGCCCGTGAGGCGTCAATGTCGCACTGTATACCAGCTTACCACATCCGCCGCCGCAGTAGAATTCACGGAAATTCGCCTGTTGTCCCCCCATACTGTAACGGTCCACATAAGGCACCAGCGACCTGCCGCGAAAGGCAGGAAAATCATGATCGTGGGACACTTTCTGAAAAACTCTGCAAACCTCGGCGAACTTCCTTCCGTCAGCCTGTGTATAGCCGTAGGGTTCGGCATAATTGGGAATTCCCAAAAAGACAGATTCGATCGCGGGATCAGCCTCTGTAAAGGGCAGCCGAAAGCTTTCATCGAAGAAAGCAAAATAGCTTCTGACATTGCTTTCCTCCAAAAACCAATCCATGGTATCTACGGAAAGCGTTGGCTTTGTGGTAACTCTGATCCCGACATTCCGAGGCAATTTTACCCGCAACAGCTTTTGATAATTTTCCAGAATTTTTCCGGTAGTTCCCTCGCCCCGGTTCGGATCGTTGATTTCTTCCGGACCGTCAATGGAAATCTGAACATCGATGTAAAATTTTTCCTTTTTGCTCACCGCGCCGATGGTATCTGCCAGCTCCTGTATGAGGGGAACGGCGTTGGGCAGTGTGAGATTCGTAGAGAAGTCGATTCGTTCCAGAGCGGGGAGCAGTTTATAAAACTCCTCAAACTGTCCGGAAAACCTCCGTATGCCAATCAGAGGCTCGCCTCCCCATAAGCTGATATTTCGAATGGAATCCAAATCCTCCTGGCGCATCTCTGTTCTCAGCCGGGAAACGTAATTGTGTGCTTCCCAATCCTGCCGGATATCTTCGTCAATTTTTTTCAGAGCATTGGAATTGTCCTTGCAGATATAGCAATAGGTGCATTTCAAGTTGCACAGCGCCGTTGTAAAAAGAGTGATTTCCTGCAACGGCTCCAGCTGGTCCGGCGGCTTGCAGACAGAGCAGCCGTGGTTTAACTTCATAAGGTGTTACCCCCTTTCTATTTTATAACGCCTGGCACGTCCGATTTGTTTGTATAGTTACTGCAATCTGTGTAATTGGCCTTGTTCCCCCGGTTACCGGAATAATTGGAGGAGCAATTTCCACTGCAGTTTACCTGATTTCCATTGTGAGAAGTCTTGTCGCTGTAATTGGCATAATTGCCGTTGTTACCGCTTTTGTTGGCCGCATAGTTCATATAGTTGGCATTGCAGGTATTATGACCGCAAACAGAACCGGAATTGTTGGCATAATTGCTGTTTACTCCCGAATTTCCGCCCGGACTGTAGTTGTTCCCGTTGTAGGAGGTGCGGTTGGAGGATTTATTGGCATAGTTGGAATTATCTCCGGAGTAATTGGCATAGCTGGTGGAAACACTGCTCTTGTTTGTGGAATAATTTGCATTGTTTCCGCTGCGATCCGTGTTGTGAGAAAGGCGGTCCGAAGTTTTATTGGCATAGTTCGTACAGGCCGCTTTCATCGTTTCAATGGCTTGCGCGGCAAGTGACACGACCGTCTGCTTCATAACATCTCCAGGATCGATCTCTCCCAACGGAAAGTCAGATGTGGAAAGAAAATTGGATTCCAAGGAGGTTTGCTCCAGCTTAGACTTCAACTCCTGTGCTGTAGAAGAAGCGGCAAGTTCTCCTGCTGCGGTCAGAGCTGAAAAAACCGCCAAGCCATGAGAGGAGCGCACCTCGTTCAGCTCACTGTACAGTCCGTTTATGTCGGAAGCCCTGTATGGCTCTCTCTCTGTGCTCATGATTCGCTATCGCCTTTCTCCACCGTCATGACACGGATCGTTTCCATCAAGGAGGAAGGGCCATAGTTTACATTATACTGAACGCTGAGGGGGAGCTCAGTGATTTCCGACACCAGGGAATCCTCCAGCAGAAGCTGAACTCTGAGGACCTGCTCATTTGCCAAAATCAGCCGTCCCGCCATATCCTTCAATACAAAACCATTTCCGTCTTTGGGGTAATTCATCAAAGAGAGAGATTGCATTCCTTCCCCCTCAGTGTAGTTTATCTGAAGGTTTTCCACCTTCTGGCTTCCAATCTCAAGTACAGAGCCGTCTGCCAATGTAAATTTTGCTGTCATCTGTTTCATGGTTCTTTCCTTTCCCGCAAAATCGAAAAGCTATCGCTTCTGCGTCAAAAAATTACACTTATGACCACACACCGGATACCGCGACCCAATCCGTGCCGTTAAAATACTTGATCACCCCGTTCGCTACCGAGGTGTCGATCCAGAGAAGCCCAGTATTGTCCGGTTCTGTCTCCTGTGCCACAAAGCCGCTCTGCTGGTACAGATACTGCTTCGGCACCTTTCCATTCTCATCGAGAGGCGCTACTCCCCCGGACAAACCGCGCTCGGAAGCATTCAACTTACCATTCCACGCATTGCGTTCTGATGAAGTGATATGTATTGTTGAATTTCCCTTGTGCGTGTTCAGATTGCTTTGCACTGCGTCCGCGCTTCCCTCAGGATCAGCGCCTACCTCTTCCGGCGTTGGCACCCAAGTATCCGGGCGCGCGCCAACCTGAGCGGCAGTCGTGCCGTGGGGATTTCCACTTGTTTGCGAATGGGCATAGGCAATTTTTCCCCTGTCGCCGCGATAAGCCGTCGCAGACGTCTCTCCCAGCGCGAGCGAGGGTGAGATCTCCACATAGGAACTTCCGCTCCACCGATAAGTCAGGTTTGTAGAAGTGGCTACATAGATCTTTCCGGATTCTCCCTTGTTGGGAAATTGAGCGGCGGAATCAAACTCCAAAACATCATCCACAAAAGCAGGAAGCTGCCCCGCCGGGATTTTCCCGTCCTCAAGATCTGCTTTCAGAGAAAGATCAGATTCTATTTGGGAAAAAGCAGCGTCAATTTTCATCATATTTGAAGTGGGAGCCGCCCCTGCCATCTCTTCCAGCCATACGCCGAATTTCTTTGGCGCGTCCGCATTGGTATACAATGTCAAATCTATATTCGGAGATTTTTCACTCACACAATAACCTCCTTCCTATTTCGTCACGACTCATCTTGATAGACGCATCGTGCAATTCCGTCTACTCCGTAGTAGACCTTTTTTACTTTTCTTGCTTTCCCTGAAACACCGATATACACTTTTTTAACCTTCTGAGCTTTTGAGGATATTCCGTAGTAAACAGCTCCATGAAAGGCGCTCAAAAAGGTAAAAGTGCAGTACCCGTTTCCAGAGTTGTAACCGTCAGTTCCTGTGGCAGAGGGGTTTATCGACCAGCTTCCCGCTGTATAAGATGTGTAAGAAGCCCAACCTCCACCAAAAGAGCGGTTATCGTCTGCCGCTCCTCCACCGCCATATCCGCCCTGTGCAATCCCGCCGTTTCTGGTGTACTTTGCGCCAACAGCGTTTTGAGAAATATATTGCTGAACCGACAGCACTTCCGAAGTGTGACCAGTCGCCGCACAGGTTGAGTTAGAGGGCGCAATATAGTTATCCGGATGCCAGTATGCGCTGGCATTTCCGTTTGTTCCTGTATCAGCACTGCCTCGATAGGCACAGTCGTGACTGCCGCCTCCGCCTGCAACAAGAAGCAGCACCTCAAAGGCCTGTCCGTTTTTAGTAAACTGGAAACGGCTGTCAACCACTTCGGGAATCTCCCGAATCACCATGGTATACCCTCCTCCGCCACCAGAAGAACCATCCGTGGCAGTGGCTTGTACGCAAGTGCCTGTACCGCCTACAACAATGTGGATGATTTCTCCTTTCCTCAGAGCATAGGTGCCAACCAGGCGAGCGCCTTTTCCACCGGCAGCGGCATAAGATGTCCCATACTTGTTGCCTCCGCTTCCTCCCGCGGCAACTGCATCAATGGTATAATACCCTGATTGCGTTACTGTAAAGGTCTGCTCCGCTCCTGTGTAGTTGTATCTCGTTGCCATAGATCGCCCTCCTCATCATTCATAGACAAGATAGAGCGTTCCGGTGGCCAATGCTGAAGAGCCAGCCGTTAAGTCAGTAGTAGAGGCTACAATTTTTGATGCATCCAGCTTCCCGTTCCAGCTGCTTCGTTCTGATGCTGTGATATGGATTGCGGAATTGCCGGTATGATTATTCAAATTACTCTGTACGGCAGATGCGGAACCATAAGGATCCGCGCCTACATCTGAGGCGGTTGGCATCCAGTCATCCGGCCGCGCCCCCACCTCTGCCGCGGTTGGTGTCCATGTGCTGGGCCGCGCGCCGATATCAGCGGCGGTAGCGCCATGTGGATTCCCCGTTTCCTGAGAATGTTCAAAGGCTTCTTTTCCCAAATCGCCTCGAAAAGCCGTGGACTGCGTTTCCCCCAGAGCCAGTGAGGGGGATATTTCCGCATAGGTAGAACCGCTCCAACGGTACGTCAGGTTAGTAGAGGTGTCCACATAGATTTTCCCGGCTTCTCCCAAAATGGGAAAGTACGCCTTTGTGTTGTATTCCACCACATCGTCCACAAAGGACGGAAGCTGACTGGCAGGGATTTTCCCATCAACCAAATCGGCTTTTTGGGGCAGCGCGTCCCGCACGGCCTTGATTGCCGCATCCAGCAGCATCATGTTGGATTCTGCTCCGGAGCCTGCCAGCTGTTCCAAAAACGTGAGGAATTTTTCCTTTACGTCCGCTTCGCTGTACAGGCTCAAATTCAAATTTGGCGAATGCTCGCTCATTTTCTCCGTCCTCCTTTATTCGATGATTTCCAGGATCAAGTCTTCCAAAGTCCTGTCCTGCATGGATTCCAGCGTCAAGGGAAAGGTTTCTCCCAGATTTCTGAACCGCACCAAGCGGCTTGCCGGGTTTTCCGTAAACAGCGTCATTCTGTCCAAACCGCCGGAATAAGCCGTGCCGCCCGCTGACAAAACACTGCTCAAAAATCCGGCGCTTTGCGCGGAAGCATACTTGTGGACCAGCCACAGCGCGCAATCCATCGCGGCTGTGAGAACAGAAACGCTTTCGGAAGACAGATACTTTACCGTACCCATCTCCCCGGCAGGCGCAAAGGCAAGGCACAGCCAGTCTTTTACCTCCGCATACCTTCTTTCAAGCGCGTCCGCGCCGGTCGTACCAAGAGCCAGTTCATCGGCTATCTCCCCTACGAACACCGTGGAAAGGAGCTTTCCCGCCGTGATCAGGAGCAGCTTGTCCTTCCCGGTCGTATATGCTGTTTTCAGCACGGGAAGAAGCTGCTCCGTCAGCTTCATGACTGCCTGCGGCGCGACATATTTCTCTAGGTGAGCAAGGGCTTCCTCTGAAAAAAGGATGAAATAATCCTTACCCGCCAGATCCTTGCGCTGCACCAGTTCCTGAATGTACAGATTGGTCTCCATGACCTTCCGGCGCAGAAAAACGTCAAAGTGCTTCAATTACCCCACCGTCCTTCCTTGGGGCGGAGTGTTTCATTCCCCCGCCGGCTCCGTGGGATTGCTCAGCGTGATGGTCAGGCTTTCCGGCTTGATCGCCACCACGGTATTGGTTTCCACGATGCGGCTCAGGGACAGCACATCGTATACCAGCAGATTTCCGCCCTCCGGGGCATCATAGATGACATAATGGGTGATAGGGGCGGCAGCAGTGCTCCACGGGTACAGACTTTCCGGGAAGGTGAGAGACGCCGTGTTCTGGATCACGCCGTTCACCGGCTCGGAAAAACAGTCGATGAGAACCCGGGCGTATGCGTCGCCGGGGGTGCTGGGCTCAGATACGCCGGTGCCGTCCACATTGGGCGCGGTGGTGCTGAGACCCAGATAATACTTGGCAGGGAGAGCGGGATCTTTCTTGGAGCCGAAAACGTTGCCCATGATCTGGTTCAAAAAGTAAGTAGTGTTCATAAAATAATCATCCTTTCAAAAATGTGGTTACTGAGACACGGTTTCCGTGCCTGTGTGATAGATAAAGCCTTTGTGAATGTTCTTGCTGATGACGAGCAGCCCCTGTCCGGGGATTTCCACCTCATCGTCGATATCCCGGATCTGAAGCTGGTAGACATACTTGCCGTACAGCCCCGCCGTGTCCTCCGGCGTGAGGTATGCTTCCGCGATGTTGGGAACGCCGTCACTGTTCAGCCGTATCTTACACTTTTTGCAAAGCAGGGGCTTCCCGCTTTTATTGGTGTAGTCGATCACGGCAAAGTTCACCTTGCAGCCGTTGGCGTTGAATGCGTCCCGGGTCGCCTCAAAATAGAGGTGGAACACAAAGGTCTGCGTTTCCCCGGCTACAAACTTCACCTCCGGCATACTGTAAATTTCATTGATCATCTGTCTCACCCCCCAACATTCATGGGATACTCGCAAATGAATTTGACCGTACCCTGTCCGTTTATCACCAGCGAATTATCTCCCCGGACAAGCCGGAAGAAATTCATGTTGAAATAGGAATAAACGGATTTCGGCAGCTGCTTGTCCGCCCGGATCACCTGGTTTTCATTGTCTACCGTGAGGATCAGGGGAGTAAAGCCCGCAAGCCCGGAAAGCAGGAATTTCCTGCCGCCGTCGCTTTCATTGACGATGGAAACGCCGTCCCCGCTTTTCAGGGAAAGCTCCAACCGGGGATAGTACAGTCCGTGGAAGGTGCTGCGGTTGAAAAGCAGCACCTGCTTCGGCTCCCCTGTCAGGCGGTAAACGTACCGTTCCGGGTAGGTGTACCCGAACGGGGAATCGCAGGTCACCCGACAGGAAAACGCCCAAGTCTCCAGCCCTTCGGAAATGGGGGTAAGCTCGGAAATCAGGCAGCGGTAACGCACTGTTTCCATATCGTCCTGCTCGATTTCCAGCCACTTCCACTTGCCGTCGTCATGCCCTGTGAGCCATGCCGTGATAGATTGGATATCCCACCTGTCCAGTGGCTTGTGGGCAGAAACGGACTTTCGGTTCACGCCGAACACAAGCTTAAATTCCAGCGGCTTATTCTGCGCCACCCCGTATAAGTAAGAGCGGGGCTTCCCCTCCATCTGCTGGGAAAGGATCTCCCCGGTGGAGGCGATGGGAGAATCCTCCTGAGTATTGGAGCCGAATTCATAGATTTCCAGCCCAAATTCCGAGGAGGGAACGCCGTCAAACGCAAAGCCGCAGCCTTCAAAAGCCATTGCATCACCTTCTTTCCTTTCATGCTTCTGTGATCTATTCTTCTTTTTCTTCTTCATCGGGAAGCTGCTGAACGATGTCTTCCAGCACCCCAATGCTTCCCGCAAGGTTTGTCAGGCTGACCTTGCCGCTGACCGGAATGGTATTCAGCGCCTGCAGGACCTGAACCAGCCTGATTTTGATCTCTTTGTTCGTCATGTCTCTCCTTTCCCGGAGAAAAGCTCTCCGAACCTGTGCAGAATTACCCTGCAAATTTGAAAATTAACCTGCAAATCTATATAAAACCTGAGAAAAACTCAGATGAAAATCACAAAAAGGGCTTGCATTCGGCAATAGAGACCTATATAATTGAAACAGAACTTATCGGTGTTACAGAAATGAAATTGAAGGAGGCTGCCTCTATGAAACTGCATCGTAAGCTCATCTCTTTGTTATTAGCCGCTGTACTTTTATTGGGAACCTTGACTTTGCCCGCTTCCGCGGCGGGGCTGCCTTTTACCGATGTGCCGGACGGGGCGTGGTATAAAAACGCGGTGACCTATGCTTACGAAAACGGGCTCTTTAACGGCACCGGGGCAACCACCTTTTCCCCCAACGCGCCTATGACAAGGGCCATGTTTGTGCAGGTGCTCTCCAACAAAACTTCAAACTTTGAGAAGTCCACCTGGACGGGAAAAAGCAGCTTTTCCGATGTAAACAAGAACCAGTGGTACGCGCCCGCCGTGGAGTGGGCTTACCGCGCGGAATTGATCTCCGGCGTGGGCGATGGAAAATTCGCCCCGGAAAAGAACGTGACGAGAGAGCAGATGGCTGTTATCATGTACAACTACGCCCAGAAAACGGGCAACGACGCCAGCTTTGACAGCGATATTCTTTCCCAGTTCCCAGACGCTTCCTCCGTTTCCAGCTGGGCCAAAGAGGCCATGCAGTGGGCGGTGACCCACAAAGTAGTGAACGGTAGTGACGGAAAGCTGAAGCCCGGCAGTGCGGCAAAGCGCTGTGAGGTGGCGCAGGTGGCGGTAAACGCCGATCCCATTCTGGAAAACACTGAAGTGGAAGCAGATCCCAATTTTGACCCTACTTTTGTTGACCCCACCCCTGATGATCTGCCGGAGGGGGCTTGCACTTACCGGGAGTTCCGGGAGATTTTTTCCGGGAAGGTAGATGTAGTAGGAGTTATCACAAAAATACGTGCCATTGGGAATATAGACTACAATCCCGTCTATGTTCGAGCGGTAGACCTTGTGCCTTTTGACGTGCTCGAACAATATATGTTAGCCATGATGAAGGACTTGGGGCTAATAGGAGACACAGATAAAACTCTTCAGGTTACTTTTTACGTAAGCGGTTTAGGTGGAGGTGATATTTATTTGCGCTATGTTGCGCCATTTAGCAGACCTGAATTTGATATTTATGAGCCTGCAAGATTTTATTTCTTCAAATCCAGATTGGATATGTATTATTGAGATTCCAAGATTGTTATCCGGGCAAGTATCCCGCCGATATCGCTTTCCGCTTTGTTTAATCGCCTTTCAATATCTCTGAAGGCAGCCAAGATATCTGTCCATCCGTCTGTGCTACACGATGGTGTATAGCATTTTGTGGCAATTCGGAAAGATTCCCTTACATCTAGTCCTTTCAGAGCCCCTGCCCGACTGGAAAACCAAATTCCTCCATTGTTTGCAATTAGGCTTATTCCGCCATTTTCGGCATTTAAGCTAATACCTTTTGTTGATTTCATCTCCAAAAGGACGGTAGGAGAACCGTCATTTTTACCGCTCCCTTGTCCAACCGACCCTAAAAATTCTCCTTTATCGTCGTACCACTTGATGGTTGGAGACTCAATGGTGGGCGCGTAAATGCTGGTGCCACTGATGAAAGTACCATCGGGCGCACCGTTGTTTATTGTGATATCCCCTTGCATGGTAACGTGACCGTTTTCATCGATTTGAAAGGTAGTGGTTCCGGACTTGTCCTTGATGGTAAGGCCCTTAAGGTTCAAGTATTCCGGCTGAAACCTGTAATGGTCTTCGTCTTCCAGTTTTTTCACCATGCTCTTCCCGTTTTTATCCAAATAATCTTCAGCCTGTATCACACCATTAAAATAAGCATCGCCAGATTCTGCATCTATGTAGAATCTGGCGTTTTCTTTGTCAAAGCCAGATTCGTTGTAGACCGGGTAAATCCCCATGGCAATTCCCACATCAGGGTTCAGCACAATTTGCCGCAGTCCCTTTTCGGTGTTTGTGGTAATGTCAAACTCCGCATTGTGGAGCTTTGCCCCGGTTTCGTCCACCTGAAAGGCAATGGGCTTCCCCTCTTCGTTCTTTGTCTGGATCCGCAGGTTTTCCCCTGCCAGCAGGGTTCCCACGATATTCGGAGCCACAATACCGAAGCAGCTTCCCCGGGTCTCGTCCTTGAAACGCCCAATCGCCATTTTCACCGTTTGGAACCCATCGGCTGTAAACACAATGTTGTTGTTGAGCATGGCGATCTGGTCGTCCTCGTAGCCCTCGGCGTGGTTTTGGTCGTTTTTCCATTTCCGCAGCTTTAAGCCGCTTTCGTCCCAGGAAATGGCCTGGTTTTGGGAGGAAAGCACGGCGTTTTTGGAAACGTCCAGGGCGGACTGGATAAAGCTTTGCACTTCCGTCTGTGCGCCGCTGTCCACGAAATTGCGGTAGGTGTACTTGCTGAAATCCACGCTTTTCCCCATGGAAACGCTTTGCTCCAGCAGGTCCACCAGCCGGAAAGCCGCATCGAAGGAACAGTATTTATCGCTGAACCGAATGGAGAAGCTGGTGGGGTCGGAAAAGCTGTAGTCCACGCCGATGACAAAGGGCTGCAAAAGCTTGCCTTCGTCCAGCTGAAGAAAAATCCGCTCGCCCAGCGCCAGCTGATCCTTAAAGCTCTCGAATTCCTCCAGCACCAGGAAATTGGCGGCGTTTACCGAGAAGGTGTAGGAGGGGTACGCCAGCTTGCGGAGGGTTTCCTCGCCGTACTCGTACAGCGACCACGCCACGGAATTCTGCTCGTACACGCTGGCGTTTTCCGTGAGGTAGACAAAGCTTTCCTCTACGGAGAAGCGCACCCAGCTTCCGGCGGCGTAAGCGTTCAGGGGCTCTGTGGGAGTGTCCTCCGGCTCCTTGGGCTCGGCTGGGAACACGGTATCGTCCTGCACGGCTGAGAAACGGGCTCCTGTCAGAGAAAGGTACGCCGTGCGGAACATTCGCTGTTCCTCCTGCCCGGTTTCTTCCGGCTCGCTTCCCAGCGCCGCCCCCTCAATGGGCAGGTTCAGCAGGGCGCTGAAAATCACCTCTCCATCGTCCGTGACCTCCAGGGTGGCGTTTACCACCTTTGCCGGGAACCGGCTGCCCAGCTCCGGCGGTACGGCAAGCACGCCGCCCTGCACGGTATACAGGGTTTTCCCCGTTTCCTGCCGGGGGATCTTCGTCACATTCGCCTCGCTGAGAAGATATTCGCCGTCATACTGCCCTTTTGTGCCGTGCCCGGCATAGGAAGAGGCGGTGGACATGGCGAAGGAGCTTTCGGTGAGGGAATCTTCTTTCATGTAAGCGCTGTACTGCTGCCATTCCTCCGGGGTGAAATAGACGGAGGGCTTCAGCTCTGCCGCCGCAGCGTATAAGCTCTCTTCCGCAGTCTTCAGCTCGTCTTCCTTCTCGCCTATCAGCGCGCTCTGCATATTGATCTCGCCCGCAAGCCGGGAAAGCTCCTCGTGGATCTTTTCCAGCGGCTCTGTTGCGCTCTCGTAATCCTCCGCCTTGGCGGGAAAATCCTCCTCCTTCTTTCCGGCCAATATCCATTCCTGCAGGGCGGAGGAAATCTGCTCTTTCACCTTGCGCTGGGTCTCCATGTCCTCCAGCCGGGCTTTTTCCGTGTCGATCTCCGAGCGCCGTATATCGCATTCCAGCCAGCCCCGGTAGAACTCGTCCCGTGCCAGGCGGCACGCCTGCTTCCAGCTGTTCCACTTTTCCAGCTGGGCGGGGGTAAAGTTCTGCTCGTTCAGGAAATAGTCCAGATTGTAAAGCTTATTGGAGCCAATGGGGTTCACGTCCCGGATATTCACGCCCTCTGCGCCGTTTACGTCCAGACAGGTGATAATACCCTCCGTGTCCTCGTTTATAATCAAATCCTTAATCAGATTTTGAGTCGAAAGATACACGGATTTTGTCACCGTTTCGCTGTCCACCTCCCGCACATGAACGGTGTAGGTGTAGGTATCGAAATCGAACACACAATTATAGCTGGTCTGCAGGGTGTTTTTGATGAAGTTATAGAGGTTTTCCCCGCTGACCTCAAAGGTGCGGTGCCGCCCGATGAGCTTTTCGTCCACCTCAAAGCGCCACCGGGGCATCAGCTCTTTGATCCTGCCGATGATGGAATCTTCGAAGCCGATCTCGTTATAAAACTCGTAAGTGCCCCGGGGCATGGAAATTTTTCTGAAGGTGAACTCATACTCCAGGGAGTAGCCCTTGCAGGTTTTCACCCTGGTTTTTCCAGTGTCCCGCTCGCTGGGGTCTGTGAGGATAAACCGGCCGATCCCTTGCAGATCGGCAATGCGCATTCCGATCACAAGGTCGTAATCCGGAGTGGGCTCGCCGTCCGCATAGGCGGGAAGCTCGAAGGTAAGCTCCGAAACCTCGTTATAGTGAAGCGAAAGGCTCACGTTGTTTGCAAAGCCCAGCGGAGCCAGCACGTCGCCGCTCAAATTCCGCAGAACCAGCACCGGGCGTTCCCCGCGCTTAAATTCACTGAAATTTACGACCATAGTATTCCTCCTTTCCATTGTCGTTGGTTCGGTCTGTCCTGTGCGCCCAAAGCGCACAGGACGCCGAACAAGCTTTTTACTGCTTAAAGCCTGCAAAACGATGGGTGGAAATCCCGGTTTTGACAAACATATTCTGCAGGCTGTCCAGGGCGGTATTGGCAATCATGTTTCCGTACTTTACAGCATCGCTGTCCTTCATGACGCCCTGGTGGTGAAATTCCACGTTGATGGTGGGGCTGAACACGGTATCGTTCAAGTGAGAGACCTCCCGCACTGCGCTGTCGTACCGCTCCGTCAGGCTGGGGAAGGTGGGGGAGAAGGGCGCAAACCGCTCGGAAATGTCCGCGCCAAAGCGGTCCCGCATTTCCTTCACAAAATCTATCGTTTCGTAAAGGTTTTCCTTCCCGGCACGGTCCAGCACCATTTCGCCCTTTTGCAGCAGGGCGAAGACCTCGTCGTCCCGGATATCCATATTGTCGCCGACAATGCCGCCCTTATGGTAGATGCTGTACAGCAGTTCCTTTTCACCGCTGCTGTCGATAAAATACCAGGTGCCGTTTTCTCTCTTTACCTGGCCCAAATCGCCCAGCAGACTGTTGATTTCCTCTCCCAAGCGGAGATTTTCGGCGGATAGCCTCGCCTTGCACTCCGCATCAG
>CAMVYG010000008.1 GCA_947171615.1 uncultured Clostridia bacterium | reverse complement strand
GTGGGCTCTGAGATGTGTATAAGAGACAGCCTTATACCCGTCCTCGCCCTTTGGTCGTTTTGGCTTAATGATTAAAGGTTCCTGTTTCATAGTACACCTCCTTATAAACATAGTTTATGCTTGTAAAGAGGTGATTAATATGTTGTAATACATGTTATAAAAAAGGGCCAGGACTGCAAAGTGACGGTCAGCTCAAAAGAGCAGCATCAGCTTTTACAGATGTTCCGGTGGAAGAAAGGAAACGGGGGTTATCAATATGGGAAAAGAAGCGGAAGAATTTCGGCTGCTGCTGCGCCAAATACGGTTGACCTGCGGCTACAGCCAGGGATCTGTGGCGGAAGCGCTGGGTGTAAATCGCTCTACCTATACATATTATGAATCAGGAAAAACAACACCTTCCCTGCATACCTTGAAAAAGCTTTCTCAGATTTTCGATGTGCCCATAGAAGCCTTTCTTTTTCCAGAAATGTTTCGGGGCATGGAAACCGCACGGCAGCGGTCGCCTCGCAAGGCTGCGCTTGATCCAGCGCGGATCGGAGAGCTTTCCGAGGAAGAGAAGAGACTGATTGCCAAATTCAGAGCAGAACGTCAGAAGTTGGCATAACATAAGGAAGAATAGTGTATGGCAGGAAAAGTTTTTCCTGCCATTGCTTATGCGGAAACAAAGCCGCTTTCCTAAATGAAAGGCAAATAACCGGTAACAAACAGCTGACAATCAATTGCAAATTTAACGCTTGCATCAGGCAGGAAACTATGCTACAATTACTTTAATACAGCAGTGAGGTAAAGTAAAATGGTGGCGATCATTGATTACGGGGCGGGAAATCTGCTCAGTGTGGAAAAGGCTTTGCGGCATGTTGGCTGCGAGTGCGTTATAACAGCAGATGTAAAAGAATTTCTGGCGGCAGACGCGGCGGTTCTGCCCGGGGTGGGGGCCTTCGGTGACGCCATGAAAAATCTGCGTGAAAGAGGATTGGAACAACCGATCCGGGAATTTATTGCTTTGGGGAAGCCGTTTTTGGGAATCTGCCTGGGACTTCAGGTGTTGTTTGAAGGCAGCGAGGAAGCCCCCGGTGTGCCGGGATTGGGGATTTTAAAAGGAAAACTTTTCCGCCTTCCAAGCGGCGGTGGGCTGAAGGTGCCTCACATGGGCTGGAATTCCCTGCAAGTCAAAAAGCAGAAAGGTCTGTTTGCGGGGATCCGGCAGGAGCCTTATGTCTATTTTGTTCATTCCTACTATTTGCAGGCGGAGGAAGATGTTGTGACAGCTACCGCTCAGTACGGTGTGGAGATTCATGCGGCCGTGCAGAAGGGCAGCCTTTTTGCCTGTCAGTTTCACCCGGAAAAAAGCGGAGAGCTGGGCCTTTCTCTGCTGCGAAATTTTGTGGAGCAGAGATAGGAAGTCAGCGCCGTAAGGACTTTTAAAACCGCAAATTCCAAGGAGAGGGCTTATACTATGTACGCAAAGCGATTGATCCCCTGTCTGGACCTGAAAAACGGCAGGGTCGTAAAAGGAGAAAATTTTGTAGGGCTGCGGGATGCCGGAGACCCGGTGGAAGCTGCCGTGGAATATGACCGCCAGGGAGCGGACGAACTGGTGCTGCTGGATATTACCGCCTCTTCCGACCACAGAAATATTATGATCGACCTGGTGCGCCAGGTGGCAGAGCGTATTTTTATACCCTTTACTGTAGGCGGAGGGATCCGCAGCGTAGAGGATTTTACCGCTATTTTGCGGGCGGGGGCGGACAAGGTGTCTGTCAATTCGGCGGCGCTGAAAAATCCGGCACTTATCCGGGAAGCGGCGGAGAAATTCGGCAGCCAGTGCGTTGTGGTGGCTATGGACGCCAAGCGCCGGGATGCTGACGGCTGGACGCTTTATTTGAACGGCGGCAGGGTCGATACCGGGAAGGACGCTGTGGAATGGGCAAAAGAGGCAGAGACACTGGGCGCGGGGGAGATCCTGCTCACCAGTATGGATCGTGACGGAACAAAAAACGGCTATGATCTGGAACTGACCAAAGCGGTTTCTCAGGCGGTTTCCATTCCGGTCATTGCCTCAGGCGGCGCGGGACAAATGGAACATTTTTACGAGGCCTTTACCGAAGGCTGTGCCGATGCGGTGCTGGCAGCTTCCCTCTTTCATTTTAAGGAGACTTCCATTTCGGAAGTGAAGGCCTATCTTGCCGGGCGCAAGGTGCCGGTAAGACTGTAAGACTGTTTTCGTCAGCCGGAGCTTGATGGGGGAGAAGAAAAGAAAAAAGGAAAATTTTGATTTTCACCTTGACAAACTTCTCTTTTTGGGTATAATATATATTGCTGTTCAAACAGCGGCAATATAGCGGTATTGTGTAATGGTAGCACAGCAGACTCTGACTCTGTTTGTCTGGGTTCAAATCCTGGTACCGCTGCCAAAACAGCCTCGGCAGCATTTGTTCCGAGGCTGTTTTTTACGAGGTGTAGCGCAGTTGGTAGCGCGCCACGTTCGGGACGTGGAGGCCGCGAGTTCGAGTCTCGCCACTTCGACCATATCAAAAACCGCAGTATTGAGCCAAAACGGCTTGGTACTGCGGCTTTTATATTTTTGTCAAAGGATAGAGATTGTTGAAAAAGTACCCTTTTGATTATCAGCAGAAAACTGATTCACAAAAAGGTACTGTGCTTTTTCATGGCATTCGTTCCCTGTCACGGTAGCAGGGGAAGGTGAACGGCTCAGAATGTTTTTAGAAGCGGAGAAAACGGAAACACCTATTTCACTATTTGGATATAAGGATAATCAAATCAGGAATCAAAGAGTTGGAAAGAAGAATGAACCAGATTCAGATCATCTCTGTCATCTTTAGCGAATATGTTTTCCTCAAAGAAGAAAAAAGATCGAGGGTGGCGCCCTGAAAGATCCGGGATAAAATATATAAGATGATTTATAACTTGTTGGTCATCCTCGGAGACATCAAAACAGGCGATAGGGAAATCCAGCAGTTGTTCAAAGGAGATGGCTGTAGAGGAATGATCCAGCCAGGATAGATAGGCTTGGTAAAGCTTTTGCTCAGACATTATCCGGCCTCCTTTCTTTCTGATTCAAGTATGAAATCATAGAAAGCCTGCAAAATATGTATGGCCATATCGGGAGGGATAGAAACGAGCAGAAAAACAAGAGAAACTGCAGAGAAACCGGTTACTCCGCGCTCCAAATCACAGTAGGAACGCGGTGACATATATAGCTTTGCAGACATCTGTTCCTGTGTAAGGCCAAGATTTTGACGGGTAGTGAGCAGGACATCTCTCATGTAGACTTTCAATTCCGGTTGAAATTTTCTCATTGGGAGACCTCCTATAAAATATTTACTTATAGGAAAATTTTACCAATAGGGGAAGTGGGTCTCCACGAGGTGCACCTCAGATTCAGCGAGAAATGTAAAATTTAAGTCGGTGTTTTCCACGAAAAGATCAGCTGCTTTAATCTATCTGTTTTTTTAGGATAGCAATGATATTTCTCACAGACTGCCTGCTTTTCTTCCCGATTTATCAGGTTTGCACAGGATTTGTGTTTTTGTCAGGAGAAAGAAAAAACGAAACACTCCAGCCGTCATGGGGCTGATAAACACTACCCATGCGATAAAATGCTTCGCGTTATAATTTAGATGGTTTCTATGTTTGCGATCACATGTTCTGAAATGAAAATGGTCCATACCGTTTCGTCTAGCTATATCTCTGCTACTGCCTTGCTTCACAATCTGCGGCTGTCCCTCTGAAGAACTGCGGCTGAATTTCCGTGTAAATGCAGCTTTCGTTCCAATCGTTGCGTTTATTGCAGAAAGAAAGTTATTAAAAAAGTCCAAATCCCCTCTTCACGGAATGAGAGAAAAGTTTGGTATAGGAAAAAGCCGCCGGTTGGCGGCTTTTTGCCAAGAGCTTACTTTCTCAGCTCTTCGGGCAGCTCAGGCTCGTAAGCTGCTCCGGCAGAGGCGACTCCAGCTCCAAAGTTGGCAATTGCTTCCAGCATTGCAGCGATTGCTTCCCACACGTTAGTCATGACACATTCCTCCTTTCTCTATGGTTGGCGGTACCATCATTGCAGCGACAGCCGCAAGAGATGCAGCAGTAATGGAAAGAAGGTCGATATTTTTTGTTGCGTAATAAAGAACAGCACATAGGAAAATCTCTATTCCAAGCAGCAAAAAACCGACCCGTTTATTCTTCCGAAAGGTTGTATCAGAAATTGGATGGTTATGGTTTTTTACAGGGCCTAACAAAATAATCACACTAACAGAGGTAAATAGAATCAACAGAGAAACGAGAAACGATCCGAGATAAGACAGCAGAACTGCCGCTCCACAGGTCACAAGGAATGTCCCGTTGGTGATGAGGAAGCAATTTCGGTAAGTTGTCGCATGGAATCCTCCAAGAAATAAGCGCAAGCTTACAAAAATTAAGACAAACAATATCCCGTATAAAAACTTCCCAAACAGAGCTGACAAAAGCAGGATGGAGCAGATAGAAAACAATGTGGAAATTGCCAGCTTGCATCCATAACTATAAACTGCTCTTCGATCCGCGGAAAGAGTGCAGTGGCCGTATAAAAGATTAACCAGAGAATCGGTCAGCCTGTCCAACATAAAAAGAATCACCTCTCCATCTCTGATGAGGTAATTCTAGCGTTATTTTATACAGAAATCAACAGATTTCGATCGAACTGTATGTTTTTATGTATCCAATGGTTCATAACAGAAGGACGCTGTGGAAATAAAACGTCCATCCTTGTATTCCTGATATAACGAGCCGTTATACCGTTCTACAAGTGTTCGGATACTGAGCAATCCCAGCCCATGAGGCGAAGCCGTATCGGCTTTGGTGCTTTGTAGATTTGGGTTATCTTGAAACGGATCTTTTAGTGTCGTGTTTTCTACTCTAAAAAAAGCGAAACCTTCTCGTTGTGAGATATTCACCGTGATCTGCCGCGCAGCGGTATTGGGGATCAGCAAACAAGCTTCAAAAGCGTTGTCGATCTGATTTGCCAGGATACCGCAGATATCAATGGGGCTTATCTTTCCGGCAATGTGAAAATCAGCGGTGAAGTTGAAATCAATCTGATTTTCCAACGCTTGAGTGGCTTTCCGGCAAAGAATGGCGTCAATAATGTCGTTGCCGCTGTGGCAGACTGCTGTGGGCTGTCCCGCTGCTATTGATAAAGACTCTATATACTCGGACAACTCTTTTTCTTTCTTTGCGGAATCCAGACCTTGAATGGTCATGAGATGGTGCTTGAAATCATGAAGCTGTCGGGCATTCTCCTGTTGTGCGGCATGGAGCTGTTGGTAGTTTTCCGTCATCCATTCATTTTCCGCTTCTAGAAGGAGATGGATTTGTTTTTCCTTTTCGGATTTTGCACGGGAAGAGAAAAGAGCAAGGGAGGCGATCACAAAACAGATGAGAAATATCCAGGAAAAGATCACAGCTGTCTGCATGATCGTCAGGTCGGTAGAAAGGATTGTACTGAAAAGAAATTGCATGGAAGCATACGATACAACACTGAGAACGAAGAAGCCAATTTGCAGCTTTCCAGTTAGTTGTTCTATCTTTTGAAGTGAAGAACGAAACACGAAGTATATGACCACATCACATAGCTTGGCAGTAAGAATATAGGAGACCCGCAGCACGCTTGCCGTTTCCAGCATGGTAAAGATAGTTTGAGGTGTGCTTAAAAACAGACCATATACCACTAAGATAATGTAGTCCATGATTTGGATCACAAGGTAAGCGAATATAGAAAATGAGCAGCGGGCAAGAGGTGATCCGAAGGAGGTTATTTTGGAACCCACAAATGCTAAAAAGGCAATGGCGATTAAAGGTGTAACATAGGAAAACAGCGACCATGAATTTAGGAAAGTGATAATAACCGTTGAGCAGCACCCAAACAGAAGCACCATCCCAATGTGTTTCCATCCCTGATAGCGGGGTTTGCATGCAGCGGTCACAGCGGCCAATGCAACCGTGCTTTCAATCATGGTTGCGGTTATTTCCGCCAGAAAATAGAGTGTTTGCATTAGTCCCCTCCCCAAAGTCGATTGATTGCCAGTTTAATCAGCGGCAGCATCCCCCGGCTGGCCGGTAGTTCTTCCTTGTTCCTCAAAACGATTGTATTTCCCCTGATTTGAAAAACATAATCCAGATTTACGAAAGTTCCTCGATCAATATAGACAAACTGTTTTTCATCCAGAATTGAGTAAAGCTCTTTGAGTCTGCGGTTATCCTTGACCACGCCAAAAGAAACCGTATGGATCTGTGAACTGCGGAGCAAATGCTGAATATATAGAATCTCTTCAAAGGGGATCACTGTGGTGCTTCCGTAATGGGAAACCGACAGGCTTCCGCGTCTGATTTTAGCAGCTTCCTTCAGTGCAGCTTCCAGGGTTTCTGGCAAGTATTTATCCAAATCCAGCTTCCAAAGATACCGAATGGCGTTGACACGATAGCCTTCCATGGCAAATTCCTCATGTGCGGTCAAAAAAATAAGGATGGCATTTGCCTGTTTCTCCCGAATCCGTTTTGCTGCTTCCAAACCGCTGATCGTCGGCATTTCAATATCCAAAAAGAAAATATCAAAGGGTTTTCCCGTGGAATCCAGCAAAGCCTTGCCGTCACAAAATGTTTGTATCTCAACTGTTTGTTGCGGCCTGTTCTTTTGGAACCAATCCTTCACAGCCTGATGCAGCCTGTCTAAGAAAATTGTATCATCATCACATAATGCTATATGGATCATGCAATTCTCCTTCCGTTTTTTTTATTCAAACAGGGTCGTTGATTTTCGGTTAATATCTATGAGAGCCTTTTTGTTGGACTGGATCAATAAAATATACCTGTCGTTGACAGCTTTTTGATTTCTCAGATTCAGGTTGCTGTCGTATATGTTCATTCCCGACTCGTTTGATAAAAGCTTTAAGTAGATTGTTTCCACAACATCTGAGATAGGAGCCGTGTGAAAGCGGGAACCGGTCCATCGTGGAATACATTCGCGCACATGGTTGCGGGTAATGCTTTTGGTGGATTTAGGCAGTGGGCTCAAAGAAAGGAGCACACGCTGATCTTCTAAAGACAATTCATGTTCCGAATAAATTCCCAGCAGCTGATAATAGTCGCAGCCTAGTTCGACAAGCATTTGAAACAGTTCTGTCAGCTGTGATGACGAAATTGATGCGGAAATTTCATTTCCATTCCACAGCGCCTTGATATACGATGCGAGAGATAAATTCAAATCAAAGGTCATACTTGACATAAAACAACACCCTTTCTTTGCAGTTCTCTCACAATTATGGGAAAAACATAAGAAAAAGTCAATGTTTAGTTAAGAATAGCTTCGTGGATAATGAGAGCCCACCTTGGTAAAATAAGACAGGGTGAGTTCATGAAGGATGTTTTTTCGCAAAACCTGAAACTCTTTCGGGAAAGATTAGGAATCTCGCAAGAAGCATTGGCTGAAAAATGCGGTGTTTCAGCAGCATGCGTATCCAGGTGGGAGTCAGGCAAATGGCATCCCAACAAGAGAAATCAGACCCTGTTGGCAAAAATCTTTGACATACCCATTGCTTCTTTTTATCTACCGTTGGAGGAATCGCCTCAAAGTTTGCTGCTTCAGCAGATTTTGGAAGTCGCAAAGGGGCTTCCAGAGGATCGGCAAGAGTTTTTACTTGATATTGCCCGCCAACTGAAGCGATTGTCCTGATTATATCATGATTTTTCTTTTTTTTCACTGCTTTCTTTTAAATTACAGCATTTTTCTATACGAATTAAAGTCTCAACAAGTCAAAAAATAACTTGTTGAGACTTTTTTCTCTCTCTTGCAATTCGATACAGAAAAGCATACAACTAGAACAAAATTTATTGACAGAGGAAATGAAGATAATGTATTTTGTAATAGAAACCTAAATGTTTATTTTAGCTTGCACCATGCTTTTCCAACATGTATTACAGGCGGTTTCCTATCAGGTACATGCGTGTGACAAAACGATGACATGAAAAAGAGGAGGTGTAAGAGATCGTAGTAGGGTATGCTGATCCAGCCGAATCAAGAAAAAACAAAACTGCGCAAACCATCACAGTGGAAAGGAAAATCGTTATGTTAAAGAAAAAGGTTTTAAGTATTCTGTTGGTCGTAGTAATGGTATTCTCGGCTTTACCCATGAACGTCTTTGCAGCGGAAGAAGAACTTCCGACAGTCATTCGTGTCGAAAGTGCGGAATCAGGGTTCCGCTATCATGTACCCTACAAAACCCCATTTGAGGACTTGGAGCTGCCTTCTCAAGTTTCTCTTGTGTTGGATAACGAAGAAAAGCTGCCAGTAGATGTTATGTGGGATTCGTCAACCTATTCTCCGAAAAAGTGCTATTGGCAGGGTGTTAAAGGAACCTTTACACCTCCGGAAGGGGTAAATTGCGATCCAACGATTACAGCGGAATTTGACGTATATGTAGAAGAACCGGAAATTGTGTGGATCGAGGAGCTTGAGCCGGTTACAGTAAAGTATGGCTGTCCTAATATACATTCTATTTTGACTGAAAAATATTCGTCACTCAAAATACGTGATAAAGATGGCTATGAGTATACGATGGAGATCATGTGGACAGGAGAATGTACTACGTATGATCCATTTGTTCCTGGACGACACACTTTAATGGGACATCTTTCGGGTGAACCGTGGAATTGGTGGATCACAACTTATCCACAGGCTTATGTTGATGTAATCGTCAGAGAACCCATTGAAATAGAATCGTTGGGGACACTGGAGCCGCTTTTTGTTCCCTATGGAACAGATTCTGTTGCATTGGGTAAATTGCTGCGTTCAAGCCGCCCGAGTGTAACCGTAAACGGAACAGAGGACAGAGTTGGCATTAGATGGGATGTAGATAATTCGGATTATAACAGCAAAGAGCCCGGTACATATACTATTATTGGTACACCGTCCGACATTGCTTATAGTAATTCACAAAATCACAAAGTTGAAATTGAAGTTCAAGTGACGAAGTCTGTGCGGGAGTACATTTATGAGGTTTATCCCCTGCACGGTTTCCGTGTTAAAGAGAATACCTCAGAAGAACAAATCAAAGAAATGCTGAAAGAAAAGTACGCGACCGTTACGGTTGTAAGCAGCCAGATGAAAGAATATGAGATTCCAGTTATCTGGAGTGCAGATTGCATTGATACTAAGCATCCCGGTTATGAAGCAACCGGGGAATTGGATTTATCCGACTTTCCGTATTTAATAAATAAAGGGGAGCTTTGTCCGAAAGTAACAATCTCGAAAGGATTTTCGGAATATCGCCATATCACAAATGTCGAGGTAGAGATTGAAGACAAAGTGGTACCCTTTGGAACACCTTTTTCTGAGACTGGACTGCCCCAGACTGCTGCGGTTTCATTTGAAGGTCAGGAAGAAACCCAAACAATGGATTTGATATGGCAGAATTATGATCCTTATTATGTTGGGGAACAGCGCCTTGTGGCAACATTGAATCTGGAATATGGTGGCGTAGATTGTGACCGGAACTGGAGATGGGAAACTACCGTAACTGTTTTGCCCCCGGAAGGAATCAAATCTATTACCGCATCTGAAGTGAAATATGTTTTGCCTTTTGAACAATATCACGATGGCAATCCAACACTTAAAAATGCAACAGTCGTTTTAGAGGATGGTACAGAGAAGCAATTGCCTATTTCATGGAAATCAAATTATGGCGAAATAGCCGAATCCGGTCTTTGTGGAAAATGTGCAGTTTCGTTGCCGGGAAGCCGCAGATACGGAACTGTAAACCTGTCTTCGTTAGACGGCTTTAGCAACCTGGGCGATGTCACGGCCATTTTTGAAGTAGTCGAATCGAGAAATATTACGGAGAAAAACATTGTATCTGTTGGCGGCGATAGCTATACATACAAGTTTTTGAAAGGTCAGCCGCTTTCTTATATTTCAGAGCAGCTTAAAAATGTCTCTGTAAACGTAACGGTAGATGTTGCGGGACAACAAATCTCAACTTCCTGCAACGCTATTTGGGATGCAGAACATTCGGACATAGACATAAATACTCCTGGGAAGTATACTGTTAATGGCAGACTGGATTTATCTAATACCGAGTTTCTTGATCCTTCTGGACTTACAGCGACTAAAACAATAAAAATTTCAGACAAATGTTTGATTATTGATAAACCTGCAAAGGAAAGGTATTCAGTAGACATTTCTGTTGAAGCAGGCACATCAAAAGAAACATTGCGGAAACATCTTCAGGAAGAGTATGGTATCGTAAAGATGTATACTACCTGGCGTATCGCAGTAGAGGTTCCTGCTATCTGGGATGTAGAACATTCTGAATATCAAGATTCAGAAGGAATTTACATTATCGACGGTATTTTAGATTTAAGCAGTCAGCCGTTCCTTTGGAATCCGAAAAATGTAGGTGTTCAGGCCAGAGTAGCGGTTGACACGCCTCTGAAAAAGGTTTCCAGAATAGAAACAAGAGTTGAATCTCAGACAGTTCCTTACGGAACACCTTTGGTTGATTTGAATCTTCCTGACAAGCTGGAAGTATCTTTTGAAGATGACGCCGAAGAGAATGTATTTTTAGATGTCACCTGGTCGACCTATTACCCAACATTTGTAGGACAACAGCAGATATTGGGTAGTGTGGATTGGCCGATTGATTACGATGTCCCATCGTGGCTTTTGAATGCAGAATGCGCTAATGTTACGGTGCAGCCGCCTGAAGGAATGATTTCATTTAGCGGAAGTGACCGTCAAAACGTGCTTCGCTTAACGCCCTCGGAAGAAATTGAAAAACTGATGGCATACGGAGATTATTTTCCCGAAACAAGCACGGTGGTTTTAGAAGATAATACCCGATACGAGCTGCCAATCTCCTGGGAGGAGGTTGCGGAAAAATCCGTTTCTTCCTTTACTGTAAATACCAAGTATCCAACTTCATATCCTTGCTACTATGTAAAAGGTACAGTTGATTTTTCGTCGATTCCGGGCTATGAAAACACCCCAGACGGCACAGTGTTGTTTGAGTTTATGGAAGAGTGGAATTCGCATAATAATCAGGTCGTTTCCGTAGATTCAGTAGAGGATATTCATGTGGATAGAGGAACGCCGGCGGCAGAAGTGCAGGAAATGCTAACTGCACAATACCCCGAGCTGCGAATCCATGTAGATTCGGAAACACATCCTGCTGATAAAATCCTCCCCATTTTATGGGATGTGGAGAGTTCGAATTATAACCGCTTTATTGAGGGCAGTTATACGGTGTTTGGGAAACTTGACATCTCCAAAACAGACCTGGAAATGGAAACTCATGGTGAAATTTTTGCAAGAGCAACGGTAATAGTCGGCAAGGGCGGAAATGTCACGATTACAGCGGTTGAAAAATCACAGTCGCTGGAAATAAGACCATCCGTTAGTTTCTATGACCTGATCCACTTAATGAAAGAAAATCGTCCGATGGCAACGATAACGCTTGATGATGGGACGACAGCAGAAGTTCCGGTAATCTGGGATGTTTATAATCTTTATAAATACGCCTATAATTACAAAGATGCGCAGACATATACCATGCGCGGGATATTGGATTTATCTGAATATCCCAAAATCAGCAATCTGGAAGGGTATATGGCGGAAATTGATATACAGCTTCAAAACTATATTTCTCTTTCCTTCGATCCCAAAGCCGACCCGTTGGAAATAGGACTTGGCGCAACTGCTGATCAGTTGAAACAGGTACTGAATAAAGAACGGCCAACCGTACTTTATATTACCAGCGATAAGAGAAAAATTGAAATCCCCGTTGACTGGGATCCATCTGTATCTGAATTTGACGGGCAGGTTCCGGGCGTGTACACGATTCACGGAAATTTAAACCTTAAAAATATGCAGTACATGTCCAGCGGCGGCCACCGGGCTAATGTTCAAGTCACGGTGAAAGATTCTCCTGCCATCATTTCCGATGTCGAGGCAGGCTCTGCAACCTATGAAAAAGGTGAGATCACCACAGAAGAACTTCAGGAATATCTGGAAACCAACCATTCCACATGCTTAGTAGAAGTAAGCAACGATGAGCCGCAGAACTGGAGTGTCGTTTGGGATGTGGCGGCCTCTGGCTTCAACGGCGAAAAACCGGGAATCTATATCATTTTCGGTGAGATCCAGATCCCGGAGGACAGCGGGATTCAGAACTACAATGGCTATCAGGCAAGATTTTCAATAGTGATTAACAATCCCGGCGATATTCCTATTGTCTCTGCTCAAGCCGAATCAATTACCATAGATCAGAACATTCATTTGGCTCCGCTGAACAAGAAGTACGAGCTTACCGGAATTCCCAGCACGGTTACTCCCCCGAAAGAAGTCACTGTAAATCTCGATAACAACGCAACGGCAACTTTGCCTGTAAACTGGGATACCGCTTCCTTTGACCCGTACAAGGCAACCGCAGAAGGCGAAGCTCCCCAGCGAATCGAGGGAGAGATCGTAATTCCGGAGGACTCCAATATGATCAATCCGAAGGGTATCAAAGCTTCTCTGGATATTACGGTAACGCCCATGGATTATAAAGTAGCTCAGGCCGGGCCAAAGACCGTCTCTGTAGAAGTCTACCAAGGCACCACTTTAGAGGAACTGAACCAGCAGTTAGAGGCAGAGGGGAAAAGTGACATTTCCATTATTGCTACCAACTCCCGAAATGCTTCCAAGAGAACCTTTTCCAGGGTGTTCTTAGAGGAAAGCACAAACCCGGAATGGAACACCCAGAAAGATGTATGCGGAACTTATACCCTTACTGTTTCCTGGCCGGAAAATATTTCCATGCGTACACCCACAAGGCCGGTTGTCGTCAATATTGCGGTTACCGTGCGGGAACCCCTGGAAATTGTCAGCACAAAAATGGCAGCCATGGATATGTATCAGGGTGTTGCCCCGGAAAACGCCGAGAATGTTCCTCAGAAAGTCATTGCAGTTTTAGAGGACGGCTCTGAAGTGGAAGCCAGTGTAGAATGGGATTGGAGCCTCTACAATAAGGATAGTGAAGCCAACGCTCTTATTCCCGGTCGCCTTACCGATTTGCCTAAAAATGCAAAACAGCCGGCGGGCGAAGAGATCACCGCCAGCATGTCGATTCTGAAAATTCCTGTGAGCTATACCATTCAGTCTCAGGCTGGCGTAGATACGATTACAATGAAAGCTGGGCTAACGCTGGAAGAGCTCACCGCCCTGTCACAGCAGGAAGATTCCGGGATTCCCGCCTTTGAAAGAACCTTCCACCTGTCCGGTGTGGCGGAAGACCGGAAAACAGTTTCCATCGATTACACCGCTTCCTTTACCCTGATAAGTGAAGCAAATCCTGAGTATTCCTCCACTGGTATCGGGGAGTATACTCTGACCGCTTCTCTGTCTCTGCCCGATTATGTTGCAACGGACGAAACGCCTAACTTTAACAAGGTACTGCTGATCACGGAACCGGCAGCGGTTTCCGCCCTGGAGCCGGTGAGCACGATTGACCGGGAGGGCACGCCCTTTGCAGAACTTTCCAGTATTCCGGAGCAGGTGCTTGCCACTCTGGATGTGAAAGGCCCCGATGGGATCTTCAAAACGGCATGGCTGCCGGTAAGCTGGAATGCCGAAAGCTATGATCCCCTGCCGGACGGAATTACAGAAGATACCCCGATTACGCAGACGGTCACCGGAACTTTCACAGAGGTTCCCGCATATATTCAAGTAGGAAGCCTTGAGCCCGCTCTTTCGGTTACTTTGGGCAGAGAGTTCGATATCCTGTCTATCGCCCCGGTGGAAGCAGAAGTGCGGGAAGTCAAGCTGGGAACAAGCTTTGAAGATGTCAGCGCCATGGTAAGCCACGAAGCCGTTTTGACGCTTCGCTGTACAAACGGCGCAACAACCACGCAGACCGTAAGCTTTGAATTGCGGGAGGAAGACAACCCGGACTATGATTCCATGACGGTTGGGACTTATTCTCTGAAAGGCAGATTGTCAGTAGGCAATAATGTGAAAAACCCCAACAAGCTTTCTGCTGAGGTAGCGGTACGCACGGTAAAATACAGTATCATAGAAGCTTATGTGCCCGAAGAAGATATTTACATGTTTGTAGGCGAAGACCCCATGGATTATCTGCCCCCGACGATTTCCGCCCTGATCAGCAACGGTGAGATAGAGGAGCTTACAGCAAACTGGGACATGAATACGATAGACGCCGAGGTCAGCGATTTCTATGTGGTAGAGGGCATTTTCGAGCTGCCGGTATATCTCGAAAACCCGGATGAAATTTGGCCCATGGTATTTGTGTTTGTCGACGAGCCGGATAGCCAGATCGTGTCTATGACGCAGATCACAGACGATGGAAACGGCGCTAGACGAATGGCTGCAAAGTCTGCAAAGGTCGTTCCCGGATATACCGCCCATAAATATAAGGCGGAACGGCTGTATAAAGATGGTACGGTGAAAGAACAGATTATAACCCTGTATTTGAAGAATCAATAAAATTTTTAGGGCAACGGGCGGTATGAAGGCATACCGCCTCAGTTGCTCTTATGTCTTTTGAAAGAGTGAGTTTTATTCGCCTGGTGGGAGTGTCGCTATGAAAAAAAGAATATTTGCATTTTTCCTGGTTCTGATTTTATCCTTATCATTTCAGAACGAATGTATCGCTTCAGCTTTAGACAACAGACTGGAAGAAGTTCAAATAGATGGCTATTCCAAAAAGATTTCTAATGAGGGATATCGGTTTTCAAAGTACTACGAAAACGGGGATCCAGCGTATGTCATGCCTTCGACCGGTAATTTGAAAATGCCGGTTCTGATCCTCAGTTTTTCAGACTGCCCGGAATTCACAGAATCAGAGCGCCAGGCGTTAGACGATCACTATAACGGAGAATTTAACGAGGAGAAAGCACAAGTTGAAGGTGCTTTTACTCAATCGGTGCACGGTGCTTTTCAGGCGCTGTCCTATGGGAGACTGAATTTGACTGCAGATCTCTTTTTTTATCGTGCTGAACATCCGGGGTCATACTATGCTACATCGTCCATGGTAAAAGAACTGCAAAAGGCGGCGTTGGAATACTTTCTATCTTCTGGTGATCTGAATCCAAGAAACTATGACAGTAACAGAGATGGCTGGGTAGATGGATTTATTATACACTACCAATTTCTCCCATCAAGCATGCCATCTGTTCCTTTTTTAGCAGGAGAGATGGGCTTTTTCTCAAAAAATGTTATAGCAGACATTTCGGATAAGTCAAAAGAAGCCTGTGTAGACGGTTTTTGGACACATGCCCGGATTTTTGATTCGAACAACATGGAATTTACCCTTGCGAATACCGAAACTGAAGTCCATGAAATTCTGCACATGATGGGGCTTCCGGATCATTATGGATATAAAGCTCCCCAAACAAGTGGCTCAGTCACGCACTATCGAAATGAGGCTTGGATTGACATAGGTTTAGCCGATATTATGTGTGCTCCTACCTTCAATTTGTATTTAAATGCGTATAGTAAGATACTGTTGGGCTGGATCGACCCCATTATTTTGACCAAAGAAGAGGCGCTGTCCAACAGGATAGAGCTTTCCGCCGTGGAGAATTACACCGATACGGAAACCCCGAAAGCCGTTGTGTTGATTCCTGATTCCACTTTGTTCCCCTTTACAGAGTTTTTTGTTGCAGAATACCGCAATGCTACACAAACTGGGCATGTAAGTCCATCTGGGACGACAGACTATCACAAAAACATATACGACCACCCCGGCGTGGTGATATGGCACTGCGACACAGAGCGCAAAATGACCGAGGGAAAGTATGGCTGGTACCAGCGGGAATGGCAGTATATCATGCCGGTGTATAAAAGCGGGCGCAGGCGAGACCCAAAGGATGAAACACACCCCAGCATTTTCAGTGCGGATGACCTTTATACCAATGAATCTGATCAATACGGGTACACAACATATTTTGGAACAGGCTGTCAGGAACCTGGCTACCGTGCGGATTACAGAAACGCTTTATATTCCGGTAGACTAACCGATGCATACCTTGCCGTCATGGATATGGACAATGATAAGGCCGTAATCGACGCCGGGTTCAGCAAAGGCTTTCAGACCGGCGAACCGGTGATAGAGATCACCAACCTGGAAAATGTTTCAGTAGACATCGCGAAATCAATCGCAAACGGGGAAATGTATCAGAAACCGTTGTTCCAGGCAGATATTAAGGACGGTGCAAGCGGAAACCTGATCTCGGTATTCGAGGATGACTTTAAGATCAATGAAGATTTAATTGTGTTTACCGGCGTGTTAGAGGGGTTCAAAAAGAGGGATGTAACTGCCCCTAAAAACCAGGAGTTATATGATATTCTTATCTGGCCTTCCCAATTTCCCTCGCTGGATGAAAAGAATGGCGTGGGGAATATTGTGTTTCTGGATGGTGCGGTTTCCTGGAACGGAAGGTTTTCCAAAAAGACCGTTTCCGAGCCTTTCTATATCGATACCCTGCCTCCCGGGCTTACCCTGAACGGAGAACCGACCCTAACGGTAGAGCGGGGAATGGAATATGAGGAACCAGGCGCGGAAATAACAGACAATCTTGACCCGGATATTATCGCCGGAAAGCTGAACGGAAAGCTTACCATAGATACCAGCGAGGTGAACACGGAAAAGGTAGGAACCTATACCGTAACTTACACAGCAGAGGACTGGGCGAAGAATACCGCCACAGCGGAACGCAAGGTTATGGTAGTGGATACGATTGCTCCCACCGCCACCGTGGAATATTCTACCACCCGGCCCACCAACGGAGATGTGGTAGCAACGATTACGCCCTCAGAAGATGTCACCGTAACAAACAACGGCGGCAGCCTGAGCCATACGTTCACAGAAAACGGCAGCTTCACCTTTGAATTTAAAGATGGGGCTGGGAATAAGGGAACCGCCACTGCCACGGTGGACTGGATCGATAAGAGCCTGCCTGCCGGAACCATTTCTTATAGCATTACTGAAATGACCAATCAGGATGTTACCGCCACTTTGTCGGTATCTTCCGGCATTACTATTCTCAATAACGGCGGCAGCAACACCTATACTTTCACAAAAAACGGCAGCTTTGCATTTGAGATTCAGAACGCCGCCGGGACGAAGGCAACCATAGCCGCTTCTGTGAACTGGATCGACAAGGAGCCGCCTGTCATTACCCTGAAGGGGAAAGAGCAGGTAGAGCTGCACTGTGAGGAAGTCTATGTAGAAAAGGGCGTAACGGTCACAGACGACCAGGATAGCGAGATCGAAAGCAAGCTGAAAGTTATTTCCACCATCCGGGAAAAGGTTCCCGGAACCTATACCGTGACGTATTCCGTCACAGACCATGCGGGAAATACCGCCGAGAAAGTCCGTACCGTCACGGTGAGCCACAACCTTTCCTATGTCCCGGAAACTTCCGTTACCTGTACGACGGACGGAGAAAAAGCCCATTGGAGCTGTGAGCAGTGCGGAAAGCTCTTTGAGGAGGAACAGGGGAATAACGAGATCACCCCGGAGAGTATCATCGTTCCCTCGAAGGGGCATACCCCCGGCGAAGCTGCCGCCTGTACCAAGGCTCAGACTTGTACGGTATGCGGCGAGGAACTGACTGCCGCTTTGGGCCATCTCCCGGACAGAGATGCGCCGGACTGCACAAATGACCAGATTTGTACCCGCTGCCATACCGTGCTGGCAGAAAAGCTGGGACATAGCTGGGGTGAATGGGAGCAGACAAAAGTGCCCACGGTTTCCGAATTCGGAGAAGCCCGCCGGGATTGTTCCCGCTGTGGTGAGTTTGAAACAAAAGAACTTCCAAAACATGTTCATACCGAGGAAACTGACCCGGAGGTTCCCGCCACCTGTACAAAAACCGGTCTGACGGCAGGGACCCACTGCCCGGAATGCGGCATGGTGCTGAAAAAGCAGGAAATTATTCCCGTTTTGGGTCATGCCTATGGAAGCTGGCAGAAAATCAAAGCTCCTACCTGTACGGATCAGGGCGAGGAAAAACGAACTTGTTCCCGGTGTCAAAAAGAGGAAACCAGAAAAACTGCGGCGAAAGAACATCAGTACCGTTCTGCCGTGACAAATCCCACCTGCACGGAACGGGGCTTTACAGAGTACACCTGTTTTGTGTGCGGAGATAATTACCGTGACGACTATACGGAAGCCCTGAACCATGACTTCGGAGCATGGCAGCAGACCAAAGCGCCAACCTGTAAGGAACCTGGCACGGAAAAGCGTATCTGTTCCCGGTGCAGTAAGACGGAAACAAGAGAGGCTTCCAAAATAGACCACATTCCCGGCGAGTGGCAAATATGGAATTCTCCCACTACGACCAGAGAAGGGGAGGAAGTACGGAAGTGCACCATGTGCGGCGTGATTGTAGATCGGAGAAGTATTCCGAAGCTGGAGCCTACCCCCACGCCGACCACTGATCCGACGCCTACTCCTACTCCCGACCCAACACCAACTCCGACGCCGGAACCCACGCCAACCACAAAACCCACCTCGCCGCCAGTGATACCCGATCCGGGACCGGTAGATCCGGGTCCCGGACCCATGCCTGATCCTGGGCCTGTAGAACCTGACCCCCAGCCGGTGGAGCTGCCTTTCACCGATGTGAAAGAGGGGGCTTGGTATTACGATGCGGTAAGCTGGGCATACGGAGAAAAAATCATCTCCGGCACTTCGGAAACTACTTTCTCTCCCAATGTGACCACCACAAGAGGTATGATCGTGACCATCCTCTGGAGAATGGAGAACAAGCCCCAAAGTACAGCTTCCATGGGCTTTACAGATGTAAAGCTCGGCGCTTACTACTATGAAGCAGTGCGTTGGGCGGCGGAGAATGGCATTGTCGCCGGGCGTTCCGAAACGAAGTATGCGCCGAATGATCCTGTCACCCGGCAGGAGCTGGCGGTGATCCTTTACCGCTATGCAGGAAGCCCTGTTTCCGAAGGAAGCCTTGATAAATTTGCAGACCGGAACAAGGTTTCAAACTTTGCAAAGCCCGCCCTGTGCTGGGCAGTGGAGCAGGGAATCATCTCCGGTAAGGGAAACGGCATTCTCGACCCCAAGGGCAGAGCCACACGTGCCGAGGTAGCTTCCATGCTGATGCGGTACTGCAAACAATAAAATCACCTTTGGCTGCAAAATCGGGCCGAAAACACCAAAACAGCCGCTTGAAAACAGCAAAGAACGGCGGTTTATAAAAAGCTCCCGGCTTGGATCTACATGATCCAGGCCGGGAGCTTTTTTGACGGTGCCTTCAGGCGTAAAAGTAACCTTCGGTTCTGCCAGGGGATTTTGCTGTAGAAGATTATTTGCTTACATTTCCGCGCAGAGCTGCAGGAAGCGGCAGGAGGAACCGATCCAGATCTCGCGGAAGGTGGCGTTGTTGTTTTGCGGCCAATAGGGAACGTCCTCGTTGCCTCGGCTTTCCATGCCCACAGGCACGGAGCCCACGGTATCTCCCATATGCACGGTGTACTGGCGGCAGAAGTTGTGTCCTGCGCCGTAAACCAGGCACTGCCCGAAGGGGTTCTTGCCCCAGACCCAGTAAAGCTGTTCTCTGGCGATCTGCCGCAGGGTTTCATCGTCAAAATAATTGCCCAGGATCCCCGCTGCCTTGCCCATGCTCAACAGCACGGCGCAGTTTCCCCGGAAAGAGAACCAGATAGGGAAGTTGCGCAGCACAAAGCCGCCTGAAAGGGGCAGGCCGTTTTGAAGCTGCTCTCTGTAATTTTCCTTTTCGTCCTCATAGGCGCTTGCCACATGGAGGAAGTGGAAGGTCTTTTCATCCTGCCATTCGTCCTCCCGGTGTATTCCGGCAGGCAGCATGGCATAGGGGGCGGTATTTTGAACGATATAGTTCAAGTACCCGCCGTACAGGCGCATGGCAGCTTCCCACTGCTCCTTTTCGGGGTGGTTGGGCTGGGTTCTGCAAAGCAGCTCCAGGGCTTGCATGAACTGGTGCTCCCGGGACTGATGATTAAAATGCACGGGCATTTTTTTGCTTTCGTCCCGGTAGAAGAACCCGGCGAAGGGGTAGTCGCCCCGCTCCTGGCAATCCAGAAGCTTTTTGGCGTATTCCCGAGCGGCAGCGGCATACTGCTCTTCCTGTGTTATACGGTACAAGCAGCTTGCGCTCCAGATGATCACGGCGTAATACTGGGAAAGGCCGCTGTTGTAGGTGTGCTCGAACATCTCGGCGTGATCCACGCCGGTGGCCGCGAAAACGTCTTTCGCAAAGGAGAAATCTTCCTCTGCCGCCTTGCGCGCCTGCTCTGCCAGGCGGAAATCATAGTCCTGCAGGGCGTAAGCCGCATAGGCTTCCACCCCGGAAAACAGGAAGTTTTCAAAGGAATGATTGTGCACCACGCACTTTACATCGTCAAAATTTCCCATGAGATTATCTGTCCAGCGGGTGGAACCCGCGCTGGTGGCGCGGTAGCCGTCTCCGAAGCGGGTGCGCAAAATGAAATCAAGCCCCCACTGGGCTTCCTCCATCAGCCGGAGGTACAGCTTTTCACCGGTTTCACTGCGGGAAGCTGCTTTGACCCGCAGGGCGTTTTCAAACAGGGCCTGCACGATCTCGGCGGACTGCGCCGCCTGTTGAGAGGTATCTCCCGCGTCGTGCCAGCCTCCTGCAAAGGTGAGCTTCACGCCGTTGTGCTCCGCAATGAAATCCTGATGGCAGGTGCCATGCTTTCCCGCCACCGGGAACCCGCAGCGCTGGCAGAAAAAGAAATTCAAAAGCTTCCACTGGCTTTCTTC
>CAMVYG010000007.1 GCA_947171615.1 uncultured Clostridia bacterium | reverse complement strand
CGAGAACGGTGCTGGGCATGCCCCACTGGGGCATAGCACCATCCTTGGCGGGCCGCATATTCCCTGCAAAACCTGCGGACCGTCCGGAGGACGGTCTCTGTTCGGAGGCCGGTCCCTACATTCAGTTGAGTGAAAAACCATAGATCAACGATTGGCATCGCCTTTTGTTTTTCTTTCCCGGAAAAACTCCTGAAAGGGAGCTAAGCCCTTGCCACACACTTTCCAGGCGGCAAATTACGGACAGCCAACAACGAATCCCTGCTCTTCTGTTGAATTTTCCTCTAAAATATGGTATGGTTTTCTCAAGTACTACTTGGGAGGAATTTACCATGCAGGCAAGAAAACTGAAACCGGAGGAGCGGTATTATTCCGGCCTCCATATGGCAGTCGCCTTTGAAGGCGGATTTGATTTGGAAAAAGTCCGGGCGGAAGCCCCGGAAGCAAAGGAAGAGCCCCGCTATGACTGCTGGGCTGCCTTTTTGGAAAACGAGCCTATGCCCGTAGCCAGCTTCATCATGAACAAATATACTTCCCGGTTTGACGGGCATACTGTAAAGATGGGCGGCGTAGGCGGCGTGGCCACCCTGCCCGCTCACCGGCGGGGCGGGGCGATTCGCGCCTGTATGCAGGCTTCCTTCCGGGATCTTTATGACAGTGGCTTTGTCCTTTCCTCGCTCTACCCTTTCAGCGCAGCTTACTACCGGAAATTCGGCTTTGAAAACGGGCAGCCCTGCCATTTGTGGACGCTTCCCCTTTCCGACTTGAATGTGCCGGATGTTGGCGGGCGGGTATACCAGCTTTTCCCCGGAGACGATCTTTCCCCCCTGCTTGCGGTATACAATGCCGTTTACGAAAACTGCAACCTTTCCGTGGTGCGGGAGGCCTATGACCCCGATTTGGAAAAAGCCAATCTGCTGGAACAGAAGCGCTACATTTTCGTGTGGGAAGACGAAGCGGGAGTCCCTGGCGCGTTTCTCATTGGCGGGCGGGACGGCGAAGTCTTAAACTGCCGCACGGATTTTTCCGCCAGAAACGGCCTTTTGTTCCGGGACGCCAGAGCGCTCCAGGGGCTGCTGCATTTTGTCCGCACCGCCTTTATCGCCAATTATGAGGCGATCCGCTTCTCCACCCCCGCCCATATCAATATTCTTTCCCTGTTCCCGGAGGCCGCCTCCATGGACTGCAAGCTGTTCTTGAACGGCATGCTCCGGGTGGTAAACGCAGAAGAAGCCCTGAAGCTCTGCAAATGCCGGGGCGAGGGCAGCCTTACCCTGAAGCTTACCGACCCGCTTTTGGAAGAGAATAACGATACCTTCCGGCTGACCTTCTCCCCCAATAGAGAAAACCAGGTAGAGCGTGTCAGCGCCGATCCCGACATTCTTTTGCCCATCAGCGATTTTTCCGCCCTGCTTTGCGGCGTGCGGAGCGCCGGGGAGCTTTCCTGGATGCCGGCAACCACGGTAAAAAATCCCGGCGCACCCCTGGAAAACGTATTCTATCACAAGCCCTGTCACGTGCTGGATCTGTTCTGATCGATCCCGAAAAGGAGGAGTCCCCATGAGTATTGCAAGAAAAGAATGGACACGAAAAGCCTGCGGCCAGCCGGGAAGAATTTTTTCCCGCAGCTGGGTTCGGGAAGAAGCGCCTCCTACAGCCATTTTGGTGATCGCCCACGGCATGGCGGAGCACAGCGCCCGCTATGACGCCTTCGGCGCCTTTTTGGCGGAACGGGGCTATGCTGTCTATATGAACGACCATGCGGGCCATGGCCGTTCCGCCCAGTTAAACGGCCACTTTGCCGATGAAAACGGCTGGGAAAACGTGATAAACGATCTGAACGCCCTGATGGACGAGGCCCAGCAGGAGCACCCCGGCCTTCCTCTGTTTCTCATGGGCCACAGCATGGGTTCTTTTCTGTCCCGTTCCTTCCTCATTCGCTATGGGGAAAAGCTTTCCGGCTGCATTCTCTGCGGCACCATGGGGCAGAATCCCGGCGTAAAGCCCGGAAAGGCCCTGGCAGAGCTGCAATGTAAGTTGCGGGGCCCCCGCTCCCGGGGAAATCTGATCGATAAGCTGGCCTTCGGCCTGTACAATAAACGAATTCAGAACCCGGTAAACAAATTTGCCTGGCTCTCCACCGATGAGGAAAACTGCAAAGCTTATGAGGCCGATCCCATGTGTGGCTTCGCCTTTACCGCCGCCGGGTACCGGGATCTTTTTACCGGACTTCAGGAAGTCAGCTCTCCCCAGTGGGCGGCGGCAGTTCCCAAGGCGCTTCCCATTTATCTTCTGGCAGGCACAGACGATCCCGTGGGAAATTACGGCGTCGGCCCCAGGCAGGTGGCGGACGCCTTGCAGGCGGCAGGGGTGAAAAACGTGGAGCTCACCCTATACCCCGGCATGCGCCACGAACTGCTGAACGAACGGGAAAAGCAAAAGGTCTATGAAGATATTCTCCGCTGGCTGGAGGCAAGAAGGGAGCCGGTGCAAAAATGAAGCGTTTTTTCGCCTGTCTGCTTTTAACTGCCCAGCTCCTTCTGGGGAGCTCTCTTCCCGGAGCTTCCGCAGCAAATACCACCTTTTCCGATGTAAAGCCCGGCAGATGGTATTATAACGACATCACAGCCATGGCCGATTCCGGCTGGCTGGCCGGCTATAAGGACGGCACCTTCCGCCCCAACCAGACCATTACCGGCGCGGAATTTGTGAGCATTGTGGCCCGCCGCAAGGGACTTACCCCTGTGCAGGGCCAGGTGAAGCACTGGGCGGCCTCCATGACCCAGGCAGCTTTGGAACAGGGCTGGTATGACTGGGATGAGCTTCCCCCTACCGGCCAGACCTTTGACCGGCCCATTTCCCGGCAGCTGGCGGTAAAGATTTTAATGAAGGCTTTTCTTCCCGGCGCACAGGGAGATTACAATACGGAGTCCCGAAAGATCAAGGACTTTTCCAGTCTGGACGGCAGATATTATGAAACCGTGCTGGCCGCCTATGCGGAAGGGATTGTGTTTGGCGACACGGAAGGCACCTTCCGCCCCAAGGCAGGCCTGTCCCGGGCGGAGGCCTGCGCCCTGGTCTGCCGGGCCACAAAAAAGGCCAATACTCCGGACGCGCCCCCCTTTGAGCCTGGCACGCCTCCTCAGCCTATCGAAGCCAGAAAGGGCGGCGTGACTGAAAACGGAAAGCTCCAGGTCAAGGGAACCCAGCTCTGCAACGAGGCGGGCGATCCCATTATTCTCCGGGGCATGAGCACCCACGGCATGCAGTGGTACGGGCAGTACGCCTCCTCCGGGGCCATCAAAACCACAGCGGACTATGGGGCAAACCTGTTCCGGGTGGCTATGTATACCGGAGAAAACGGATATATCTCCCAGCCGGAGGCCATGAAAAAACAGGTGATCGCCGCGGTGGACGCCGCCATCGAAAACGATATGTACGTTATTCTGGACTGGCATATTCTTTCCGACGGCAATCCCAAAAGCCATTTGAAGGAGGCAAAGAGCTTCTTCGCCGAAATGGCAAAGCGGTATAAGGACAGCCCGGCGGTGCTGTATGAGATCTGCAATGAGCCAAACGGCAATGTTTCCTGGAAAAACGACGTGAAGCCCTATGCCCAGGAAGTGGTCAAAACCATTCGGGACGCCGGCTCTGACGGGGTGATCCTCATCGGTAGCCCCACCTGGAGCCAGGATATCCACCTGGCTGCCGCCGACCCGGTGCAGGGGAAAAACCTGATGTACACCCTGCATTTTTATGCCGGTACCCACGGCAAGGAGCTGCGGGACAGGATCGACTCTGCCAGAAATCAGGGAATTGCCATTTTCGTTTCGGAATGGGGAACCAGCCGTGCCGACGGCAGCGGCGGCGTGTTCCTGAAGGAGTCCGGAGAATGGCTGGACTTCCTGGAAAACCGGGGCATCAGCTGGGCAAACTGGTCCCTCTGCGATAAGAGTGAGACTTCCGCCGCTTTGAAGCCCGGCGCTTCCGCAAGCGGCGGCTGGAAACAGACGGATCTCTCCGAATCCGGGAAATTTGTGTTCTCCCGGTTTTAGCAAAGGGAGAAGTTTGAAAAATAAATTTTTCAAATCAGGTTTTGCGTCTTTTGCCGTTGGCAAAATGATTTTTTCAGAAAATCATCCGGGCAATTTCCCTGCGTGAAACCAGCCGAAATTTCCAAGGAAAGGGGTTTCCTTATGAAAAAACAACATCTTCCAAAGCTTTGCTATGGATTCAGTATTCTTTTTGCCGCCGGTTTTTTCATTCGCGTGGTGATGGACTGGCTCCGCTATGACAGCGCCTTGCATTCCGCTCCCTTTTGGGCCTGGCTTCTTACGGCTGGGATCTGCTTCCTGCTGCCTGCCCTCATTCTGCTGGTGATCGGATCGCTTCTGCAAAGAAAATTTTCGGGGAAATAACATGCTTCCCTGAAAAATAAAGACAGACCATGTGGAGTACCGCCTTCCCATGGTCTGTTTTTTTACTGTGCTTTTGTCCCATATTCCGGGAAAAGAGAATCGCTTCGCAATTCAGGTCTGTTCTCAAGGCAACCGCAAAGCAGTTGCATCCAAAAAATTATTCCTCAATCCGCTCCGGGGAATAGAAAAGGCCCAGCATAGCGCCGTGGGAAACAACGGCATAAGGGAACACCTGCCCCGCCGCTTCCATGGTTTCCGTCTCTCCCCTGAGGCTGCCATCCCGCACGGCCTTTACGGTGTCCAGCAGGTCGTGAACGTAATCCAGCCGCAGTTCCCGGGGGGACTGGTTCCGGTGGCCCTGCAACAGAAGCAAATCAGGAATTTCCTCCAGCTTCTCCAACGCCGCCTCTAAATTCACCTGAAACCGGGAAAGAGGCAGGCTGTAGGGCAGTTGAAGCCAGATAGGGCCGGAACCGAAGCTGTCCCCGGAAAAGGCGATCTGGTCTTTTCGGTCCAGAAATACCGCACTGCCCGGCGTATGGCCCGGCACCAGAATGGTTTCCAGCGTCCGTCCGCCCAGCTCAAAGATCTGGCCGTCCTTCAAAGGCGTAACTGCCGCTTCATTCAGGGGACGCTTGGCATCCGGCAGCAGGGGAAGATCCGAAGGCTCCATATAGATGGCACAGCCTGCCTCTGCAAATTCCCAGGCGGCTCCGGTGTGGTCATAATGCCCGTGGGTCAAAAGCAGATCCACCGGAAGTTTTGTCAGCTCCCGAACCCTGCCATAAATTCCCGTGGCTTCCTGAAGGGAGTCGATCAGAACAGCCCGTTCCGAGCCGCAGACAAGATAGGCATCCACAGCAGTACCGGGAGCGTCTTCCGTGAAGATCCAGATCCCTTCCCTGACCTTTGTTACAGTGACTTGATTCATATGCTTTTTCCTTTCTGTATTGTTTGTGTGCTTTACAGTCGCTCTCTGTATGATCCGTAAGTTTCGCAGAAAAGCGGACCGTCCGGAGGACGGTCTCTGTTCGGAGGACGGGCCCTACTTAGTTGTTAGCGATTAGCTGTTAGTAGTTAGAAAAGAGTATAGCGAAAGAGCTCGATTAGAAGTGATTGGTGGGTGCACTACTCTTTTATTTGTTAGTGACTTCTATTCGAGATTCTTCGAGAAGATGCGCAGCATCTTTTTCTCAGCATAATGACAGATAGGTGTGGTCTCCTCTTTTTCCCACTCTCATTCTGAGGAATGCGGTGACGAAGAATCTCTATTAGAAGTGACCGGCGGGTGCAACGCTCTTTTATTCGTTAGTAACTTCTATTCGAGATTCTTCACCTTCGGTTCAGAATGACAATAAGAGGAAATCGCTAGTGCGTTAAATGATAATTTATTTCACCAACCTCCACTGCACGTTGTCATTCTGAGGCGTGAAAACGCCGAAGAATCTCGATTCTATCCCAGCCAGCGGCACAAACGCCCTTTCCCTAACAACTAAACCTGACGGCTAAAAACTAACTGCCGCTTTGAAAAAAAGCCCCCTTGCGGGGGCTTTTTCACCTTTTACATGTTTCTGCCTTACAGCAGCTCCAGAATCGCCATTTCGGCGGCGTCGCCGCGACGCGGCCCGAGCTTGGTGATCCGGGTATAGCCGCCGTTGCGGTCGGCATACTTGGGGGCGATCTCCGTAAACAGCTTGCGGGTTACGCTTTCCTTGGTGATGAAGCTCATCACCAGGCGCTTATTCTGAAGATTTTCCTCTTTGGCGATAGTGATCATCTTTTCGGCCATGGCACGCACCTCTTTGGCGCGGGTCACGGTTGTTTCGATCTTGCCGTTTTCAAAGAAGAAGGTTACCAGCCCACGGAGCATGGCAGTTCTATGAGCGGTGTCTCTTCCCAGCTTTCTGGTTCCCGGCATGGTATTCACTCCTATCCGTATAAAGTAGGTTTATTCGTCGTCCTTACGCAGACCGAAGCCCAGGGAAGCCAGCTTCCACACAACTTCTTCCAGCGATTTGCGGCCCAGGTTACGAACCTTCATCATGTCCTCTTCGGACTTGCTGATCAGGTCCTCCACCGTGTTGATCCCCGCCCTCTTCAGGCAGTTGAAGGAACGGACAGACAGATCCAGCTCCTCGATGGTCATCTCCAGGGCCTTTTCCTTGCCGCCCTCGTCCTTTTCCACCATGATCTCCGTGCTCTTGCCCTTATCGGACAGATCCACAAACAGATTCAAATGGTCGGTAAGAACCTTCGCCGCAAGGGATACAGCCTCCTGCGCGGTGATCACGCCGTTGGTCCAAACATCCAGCGTCAGCTTGTCGTAATCGATGCTCTGGCCCACACGGGTGCTTTCGACGTTGAAATTTACCTTGAGCACAGGTGTGTAAATAGAATCGACCGCAATTTCGCCAATCACGCCTTCCGGCATGTTCTGTTTATTGCGCTCGTTCGAGATGTAACCCCTTCCCTTATCCAGGGTCAGCTCCATGTAGAGCTTCGCCCCGTCGCCCAGGGTGGCGATGTGCAGCTCCGGATTGAGGATCTCCACCTCGCTGTCTCCCTTGATCGCTTCCGCAGTGACCACACAGGGGCCCTCCGCAGAGATCTCAACGGTTTTTGCCTCGTCGCAGTGCAGCTTCGCCACAAGGCCCTTAATGTTGAGAATGATCTCGGTAACGTCTTCCTTTACGCCTGGGATGGTGGAAAATTCGTGCAGCACGCCGTCGATCTTTACAGATTTGACAGCCACGCCCGGCAGGCTGGAAAGCAGAACTCTGCGAAGACTGTTTCCCAGCGTAGTGCCGAAGCCTCTTTCCAGAGGCTCCACCACGAACTTGCCGTAGGTGCCGTTATCGGAAATTTCCTCTATTGTAATTTTGGGTCTCTCTATCTCAATCATCCGCGATCCTCCCTTGCATATCTAATGCAATTTACACTTGCGCAAAGTTTGCCGAACTTTCTTTTCTGCCTCATAAAGCGACAGGACATTACTTGGAGTACAACTCGACGATCAGCGTCTCGTCCACTTCCAGATCAATGTCCTCGCGGGCAGGCATTGCGGCGATCTTTGCCTGTGCGTTGGCGGCATCCACATCCAGCCACTTGGGAACGGGACGGGAAGAATTGCTCTCGATCACAGCCTTGATCTTATCGCTCTGACGGCTGCTGTCCTTAATGGCTACCAGCTCGCCGGGCTTTACCAGATAGGAAGGAATATCCACCTTCTGGCCGTTTACGGTATAATGGCCGTGTACCACCAGCTGGCGGGCCTCCGCACGGGAGCTGGCCCAGCCGCAGCGGTAAACTACGTTATCCAGCCGGGATTCCAGCAGGATCAGCAGGTTGTCACCGGCTTTGCCGGGCATTTTGGTGGCCATTTCATAGTAATGGCGGAACTGGTTCTCCAAAACGCCGTAAAAGCGGCGGGTCATCTGCTTAGCGCGCAGCTGCATACCGTACTCGGAAGTCTTCTTGCGGCCCTGTCCATGCTGGCCGGGAGCATATGCTCTGCGGGTGATCGCGCACTTATCTGTGTAGCAGCGCTCGCCCTTCAGGAACAGCTTCTGGCCTTCCCGACGGCACAGCTTGCACACAGCTTCTGTATATCTTGCCATTTCTAGTACCTCCTGTTCGGTATTTTACACGCGTCTTCTCTTGGGAGGACGGCATCCGTTATGGGGAATGGGCGTTACGTCCTTGATCATGCTCACTTCCAGACCGGCGGCCTGCAAAGCGCGGATAGCGGCTTCACGACCGGCGCCGGGACCCTTTACATAGACCTCAACGGACTTCATGCCATGCTCCATAGCCAGGCGGGCGGCGGTTTCAGCCGCGGTCTGCGCGGCAAAGGGAGTGGATTTCCTGGAGCCTCTGAAGCCCAGCTCACCGGAGCTGGCCCAGGAGATCGCATTGCCCTGCGTATCGGTAATGGTGACAATGGTATTGTTAAATGTGGACTGGATATGGGCAGCGCCGCGTTCAATATTCTTACGTTCACGACGGCGGCGTACTGTGCCCTTTGTGCCCTTCTGTGCTGCCATGGAATCAATCCCTCCTTACTTCTTCTTGTTCGCCATGGTCTTTCTGGGACCTTTGCGGGTTCTGGCGTTTGTCTTTGTACGCTGTCCTCTTACCGGAAGACCCTTACGATGGCGGATGCCGCGATAGCAGCCGATTTCAATGAGACGCTTGATATCAAACGCCAGGTCGCGGCGCAGATCGCCTTCCACGTGGCAGTTCTTATCGATATAGTCTCTCAGCTTTGCCGTATCGTCTTCGGAAAGGTCACGAACCCGGATATCGGGATTCACGCCGGTAGCGGCGCAGATATTGCTGGCGGTCTTACGCCCGATGCCATAAATATGGGTCAGCGCAATTTCGATCCGCTTGTCTCTGGGCAAGTCAATGCCTGAAATACGAGCCATTCTGATACCTCCAATGCTTGATCGCCGGGCTTAGCCCTGGCGCTGCTTATGCTTGGGATTGTCACAGATCACCATGACCTTGCCCTTGCGCTTGATAACCTTGCACTTCTCGCACATCTTCTTAACAGAAGGTCTGACTTTCATCGTGTGTACCTCCTTTTTTACTCCGACATCAGTTTGTGCAGCCTTCCGGCCCACTCCCCGATGCCTCGGCTTTGCGATGTTCTCTCGCTTTTTCACTCCGGCTCCGGTTTGTACAGCTCTCCGGCTTACTTCCCGATGCCTCGGTTTTGCGATGCCTTAAATTTTCTCATGCCGGTTTCAAAGCCCGGCATTGTTATTCTGAACCTGTGCGCCCTCTGTAAGCTCTTCGGCTTACTTGGAACGCCAGGTGATCCGGCCCTTGGTCAGGTCATAGGGAGACATCTCCATTGTGACCTTGTCACCGGGCAAAATCCGGATAAAGTTCATCCGCAGCTTGCCGGAAATATGGGCCAGCACCGTATGGCCGTTTTGCAGTTCGACCTGGAAAGTTGCGTTGGGCAGGGCTTCCTTTACAACACCCTGCACTTCAATTACGTCCTGTTTTGACACTCTCAATCACCATACCTTTCGAGGAGGAAAAGGAAATCTCCCGTTTCTCTCCGGATTGCCGCACACTGTCCTGAAAAGGGCGGAGCGCGGTACGTATCTGCCGATTGGTCCGCAAGGCTTCCTCCGACAGCACTGTGGCTGTAGGGGCCAAGTGAAACAGCTTTTTCCGCTTGGGCCTCTCCAGCGGCCTTCTTTTCCCGTCACACACCAGGGCAAAGGGAAATGAGACCTCCAGAACTGTTAAAAATCCGCCTTTGTCATGACCTGCAAGTGATCTTACCACCTGGCCGCGCTTGATCTCCATGGCGCCCCCTCAATCCAGCCGTGTCAAAATGACCGGCCCGTCAGGGGTGATGGCTACCGTGTGCTCAAAGTGAGCGGAAAGACTTCCGTCCTTTGTTACGGTGGTCCATCCGTCAGGCAGTATCTTCACTGCGCAGCCACCCGCGTTTATCATGGGCTCAATGGCTATTACCATGCCCGGCAACAGACGCACGCCCCTGCCGGGGGTGCCGTAATTGGGTACGCTGGGATCTTCATGCATGTTCGCACCTACTCCGTGGCCGACAAATTCTCGTACCACCGAGTAATTGCGAGCCTCGACATACTCCTGGATCGCATGGCCGATATCGCCCAGGCGATTTCCGGGACGGGCCTGCTCTATCCCTAAGAACAAGCCCTTCTCGGTCGCATCCAAAAGCGCCTGCGCTTCCCCGCTGATCTCTCCGCAGGGGAAGGTCCAGGCGTTATCGCCGTGGAAACCTTCATAATAAGCGCCCACATCGATCCCGACTACATCGCCTTTTTTCAGGATCTGGCTTTTGGAGGGTATGCCGTGGATCACCACGTCGTTTACAGAAATACATGTACTGGCAGGAAATCCTTCATAATTCAGAAAGCTGGGCGTGGCTCCCATCTTCTCAATATACTCCCGGGCGATCTTATCGATCTCCCAGGTGGAGACGCCGGGTTCCACCGCCTCTCCCGCCAGCCTCAGTGCCTTTTGCGAAATCTGCCCGGCTTTCCGCATCACGGAAAGCTCACGGCTGGTTTTCAGCACGATCATGTGAGATCCTCCAGAGCCTCCAGAGTCAGGCGGGTGGTATCCTCCACCTTTTCCTGACCGTGGACAACAAGCAGCTTGCCCTGCTTGCTGTAAAACTCCTTGAGGGGTTCTGTCTGGCTGTGATAAACATCCAGACGCTCTTTCACTGTATCGGGATGGTCATCCTTGCGCTGAATGAGGGTGCCGCCGCAGGCGTCGCACTTCCCTTCTTCCCTGGGCTGCTTATACAGCACATGGTAGGAAGAGCCGCAAGCCTCGCAGACACGGCGTCCGGACATGCGGGTCACGATATCTTCATCGGATACTTCAATATCCAGCACCGCGTCGATACCCGCTCCCATAGCGTCCAGAGCCTCGGCCTGGGGAATGGTTCTGGGGAAGCCATCCAGGATAAAACCGTTTTTGCAGTCATCCTCTTTGATCCGGTCCTTGATGATGCCGATGAGGATCTCATCGGGCACCAGCTGACCGCTCTCCATATAGGACTTGGCCTTCAGACCCATTTCCGTGCCGTTCTTCAGCGCTTCACGGAGAATATTCCCCGTGGAGATCGTAGGAATGTTTTTCTTTTGGCAAATAATTTCTGCCTGGGTGCCTTTTCCGGCTCCCGGAGCCCCTAAAAGAATCAGTTTCATCTCGTCACTCCTTCTTAATCAAGGAAGCCCTTGTAATGACGCATCATCATCTGGGACTCCATCTGCTTGACGGTTTCCAGCGCCACACCAACAATAATGATGATGGAGGTGCCGCCCAGGGACAGACCGTTCATACCGGTCACCTTGGTGTAGATAATGGGCACCAGAGCCACAAACGCCAGGAACAACGCGCCAATCAGTGTGACCTTGGAAAGAATCTTGCCAATGAAATCCGCCGTGGGCTTACCGGGACGGATGCCCGGGATCGTGCCGTTGCTCTGACGGAGATTATTGGCCATCTCCAGGGGATTATACTGTATGGTCATATAGAAATACGCGAACACAATGATCATCAGGAAGTACAGAACGATATAGATCCACCCGGTCTGCTCGAAGGCGTTGAAGAAGCTGGCCCAGAAGGACCCTTCCGCAGGCTTCACAAAGAAGTGAATAAACTGGGGGATAAACAGGATAGAGTTCGCAAAGATCACGGGCATAACGCCGCTCATGGCTACCTTGATAGGCAGGAATGTGCTTTGTCCGCCGTACATCTTGCGGCCTACTACCTTTTTTGCGTACTGCACCGGGATCCGGCGCTCCGCCTCGTTCATAAAGACGATGACCCAGATCACACCCAGGAACATCACCACAAACAGGATCACCAGGAAAATATACATTGTACCCAGTGAAGCATACTGCATTGCCGTTCCCACCATAGCGGGGAGCCGCGCAATGATACCGGCCAACAGGATCATGGAAATGCCGTTGCCGATACCCTTTTCGTTGATCTGCTCGCCCATCCACATGATCAGCGCCGTACCGGCAGTGAAGGTGAGCACGATGGTGATGGCTACAAATACGCCCGTAAAGCCATCGGTATACTCGACGATGCCGGAGTTCCGCAGATATACATAGTAGGCAGTACCCTGGATCAGGCCCAGCAATACGGTAACATACCGGGTAATGGCGGCGATCTTCTTCCGCCCCGCTTCCCCTTCCTTGGCAAGCCGCTCCAGCGGGGGAATGGCTACCTGCAACAGCTGCATAATAATGGAGCTGTTGATGTAGGGGGTGATACCCATGGCAAACAGGGAAGCGTAAGAGAACGCGCCGCCTGTCAGCATATTAATATAGCCCAGAGCCGTGTTTCCAGTTCCCTGCTCTGCTTCCTTCATCAGGTTTGCCAGGCTGGAAGCATTGAGGAACGGCACAGGAATTACAGAGCCAAAGCGGAACACAATGATGATCAGCAGTGTGTACAGGATCTTCTTGCGGAGATCCGGAATCCGCCAGGCGTTTTTGATGGTATTAAACAACTCAGATCACCTCGGCCTTTCCGCCCGCAGCCTCGATCTTCGCTTTCGCGGCTTCGGAAAAAGCGGTAGCCTTTACGGTCAGCTTTTTCGCCAGGTTGCCGTTACTCAGGATCTTTACGCCGTCGCAGCTCTTTTTCACGATACCGGCTTCCTTCAAAGCGGCGATATCCACCGCTGCTCCGTCTTCAAACTTATTGAGAGATCCCACGTTGACGGAAATAATTTCTTTCGCAAAGATATTATTGAACCCGCGCTTGGGGATTCTTCTCTGCAAAGGCATCTGACCGCCTTCAAAGCCAGGTCTCATGCCATGACCCGCTCTGGCCTTCTGGCCCTTATGACCCTTACCGGCAGTTTTGCCGTTGCCGGAGCCATGGCCTCTGCCGATGCGCTTGCGCTCCTGCGTGGAGCCGGGCGCAGCTGTCAGCTGATTGAGCTTCATTCTCATGCACCTCCTTGAGCTTATTTACTTACCTCGACCAGATGGCTGATCTTCTTGATCTTACCCTGTGTAGGGGCATTATCAGGCTGCTCGGTCTTATCCCCGACCTTCTTCAGCCCCAGAGAAAGAGCGGTAGCGATCTGGTCCTTTTTGCAGCCGATCAGGCTTTTCTTCAAAGTGATTGTCACAGTCGCGCCCTCCCTTACAGAATTTCTTTCGCAGTCTTACCGCGGATCGCCGCAACTTCCTCGGCGGTACGCAGCTGGGTAAGACCCTTCATGGTAGCGCGCACGACGTTGCAGGGATTCTTGGAACGCAAAGCCTTTGCGCGGATATCCTTGATGCCGGCGCTTTCTACCACCGCGCGAACCGGGCCGCCGGCGATAACGCCGGTACCGGGGGCGGCGGGCTTCAGAATTACCTTACCTGCGCCGAACTCACCGATGATCTCATGGGGAATGGTAGAACCCCGCAGAGAAATGGTGGTCAGATTCTTCTTAGCGTCTTCAATGCCCTTGCGGATCGCGTCCGGTACCTCGGAGGCCTTGCCAATGCCAAAGCCTACGGTGCCGTTGCCGTCGCCTACGACCACCAGAGCGGAAAACTTCATGATGCGGCCGCCTTTTACGGTTTTGGAAACACGGTTGATGGAAACCACGCGCTCCTGCATCTCCATTGTGGAAGCGTCTATATTACTAGCCAACTTGATTCCTCCTTCTTAGAAGTTGAGGCCGCCCTCACGGGCGCCTTCGGCCAGCTCTTTGACGCGGCCGTGGAAGATATAGCCTCCGCGGTCAAAGACCACGTCGGTGATTCCCTTTTCCGCCGCCCGCTTGGCAATCAGCTTGCCAACTTCACGGGCAGCCTCTTTGTTGCCGCCGTTTCCGCTGAAGCTCTTGTCCAGAGTAGACGCGGCACAGAGGGTATTGCCCGTTGTGTCGTCGATGATCTGGGCATAGATATTGGCGGAGGAGCGGAACACATTCAGGCGGGGGCAGGCTGCCGTGCCTGAGATCTTGCCGCGCACTCTCTTATGGCGGCGAAGGCGTGCTTTATTCGTATCCGGTTTATTGACCATTTCTTCTCAACTCCTTCAATCTTATCCTTTCGCGCCCTTACCGGCCTTGCCTTCCTTATGGCGCACATACTCGCCGGCATAGCGGATGCCCTTGCCCTTGTAAGGCTCCGGGGGCCGCTTCTCGCGGACTTCCGCCGCGAACTGACCGACCTTCTGCTTATCAATGCCGGAGATCACGATCGTGTTGGGATTCGGAGCTTCGATCTTGATATCCTCGGTGTCAGACATGGTCACCTGATGGGAAAAGCCCAGGTTCATTACCAGGTCCTTGCCCTGCTTCTGCACACGGTAGCCAACGCCCTGCACATCCAGAGTTTTCTGGAAGCCCTCGGTAACGCCCACCACCATGTTGTGGATCAGCGTCCGGGTCAGGCCATGGAGAGACCGGGATTCCTTCTCGTCATCAGGACGAGTGACCAGGATCTCGCTGCCCTCCACCGCTACGGTCATCTTCGGATGAAATGTCTGAGTCAGAGTGCCCTTGGGGCCCTTGACCGTCACTTCACTGCCGTTGATCTTTACATCAACGCCAGCGGGAATATTTATGGGTTTTCTTCCAATTCTCGACATTCCGTCGCACCCCCTTCTTTTACCAAATGAACGCCAGCACTTCGCCGCCGACGTTTTCTTTTCTTGCCGCTCTGTCCGTCATAATGCCCTTGGAGGTGGAGATGATCGCCACACCCAGGCCCTTCATAACGCGGGGCAGCTCCTGCGCGTTGGAATAAATGCGCAGACCGGGCTTGGAAACCCGCTTGAGGCCCTTAATGACGGGAACCTTTCCTTCGGCATACTTCAGATTGATCGTAATAATGCCCTGCTTTCCGTCCTCCGCAACAGAGAAGCTCTTCACATAGCCCTCGTCAACAAGAATCTGGCAGATGGCCTTCTTCATGTTGGAAGCGGGAACCTCAACGGTATCGTGCTTCGCAGACTGTGCGTTGCGGATACGAGTCAGCAAATCGGCAATGGTATCTGTAACCTGCATGACTTAATAACCTCCTTATGGTATCAGTATCATGTTTTCGCGGAGCGCTTCAGCAGAAGAGCTCCTTTGGCCGGGACAATTTCCGAAAAGATCTTTTCCTTCCGGGAAATCCGGCCTCGGCATTTTACCAGCTGGCCTTCTTTACGCCGGGGATCTCTCCCTTGTAGGCGAGCTCACGGAAGCAGATACGGCAAATGCCGAACTTCCGAAGGTAGGCATGCGGCCTGCCGCAGATCTTGCAGCGGTTGTATTCTCTGGTGGAATACTTCTGGGCTCTCTGCTGCTTGATTTTCATAGATGTTTTGGCCACAGTGAATCCCTCCTTTACCTGGTAAACGGAGCGCCCATCAGGGAAAGGAACTCCCGGGCCTCTTCGTCTGTTTTTGCGGTAGTGACGAAGCAGATATCCATACCCCGTACCTTATCGACCTTATCATAGTCGATTTCGGGGAAGATCAGCTGCTCGCGAATGCCCATGTTGTAGTTTCCTCTGCCGTCAAAGGAATTGGGGTTGATGCCGCGGAAGTCGCGAACACGGGGCAGCGCCACATTGAACAGTCGGTCAAGGAACTCATACATCCGCTCGCCGCGGAGTGTGACCTTCACGCCGATGGGCATACCCTCACGCAGCTTAAAGTTAGCCACGGATTTCTTTGCCTTACACACCAGGGGCTTCTGGCCGGTAATGGCAGCCAGATCGCTGCTGATGGCGTCAATCACCTTGGCGTTGTCCTTGGCTTCGCCGGCGCCTACATTGATGACGATCTTGTCCAGCTTCGGGATTTCCATCACGCTTTTATAGCTGAACTTCTTCATCAGGGCAGGGGCTACTTCTTCTTTGTAGAATTCTTTCATTCTTGCCATCTTCGTTTTTCCCTCCCTTACAGCGATTCGCCGCATTTCTTGCAAATGCGCTCTTTCGTGCCGTCCTGCAAAACCTTATGGCCGACACGGGTGGGCTTGCCGCAGCGGGGGCAAACTACCTGCACCTTGCAGGCATAGATGGCGGATTCAGCCTTGATAATACCGCCGGCCTCTCCCATTTTGCGGGGCTTTACATGCTTCTGCACGAAGTTGGCGTTCTCGATGATGACCTTGCCTTCCTTGGGGCTGACCTGCATGATCTTCCCCTTCTTGCCGCGATCCTTACCGCTGAGAATCACAACGGTATCGCCGGTTTTAACATGCATCTTGTTATTCATTGACGTCCACCTCCATCAAAGCACTTCGGGAGCCAGAGAGAGGATCTTCAAATACTCTTTGTCTCTGAGCTCACGAGCCACAGGCCCAAAAATACGGGTGCCTCTGGGGTTCTTGTCGTCACGGATGATTACGGCGGCGTTCTCGTCAAACCGAATGTAAGTGCCGTCGTCTCTGCGCACGCCGGAAGCGGATCTTACGATAACCGCCTTCACAACGTCGCCCTTCTTTACCACGCCGCCGGGCGCAGCCTTCTTGACAGAAGCTACCACCACGTCGCCGATATTGGCATACCTCCTGCCGGTGCCTCCCAGAACGCGAATGCACATAAGCTCCTTCGCGCCGGTGTTGTCGGCAACTTTGAGGTAAGTCTGCTGTTGAATCACAGTGCGTTCCTCCTTTGCTCTAAGCCTTACTTGGCCTTAAACTGAATACCAGGCCAAATTACTTGGCTTTCTCGATGATCTCGACCAGGCGCCATCTCTTATCCTTAGACAGGGGGCGGGTCTCCATGATGCGCACGCGATCTCCCACATTGCACTCGTTATTCTCATCGTGGGCCTTACGCTTCACAGTGCGCTTGATTACCTTTCCATAAAGCGGATGCTTTACGCTGTCTTTAATGGCGACTACGATGGTCTTATCCATCTTGTTGCTGACTACATGACCGACAGCTGTTTTTCTCATGTTTCTCTCTTCGCTCACGTCAAATCCTCCCTTCCCTTAGGCGTTCTCAGCGCTCAGCTCGTTCTCACGGATCACCGTTTTTACACGGGCAATATCCTTTTTCACAGCTGAGATACGCATGGGGTTGTCGAGCTGATTGATAGCGAGCTGGAAACGAAGGTTAAAAAGCTCCGCCTTGAGGTCCCTGAGCTTGCTGTTCAGCTCTTCAGCTGTCAATTCTCTGATTTCTGAAGCTTTCATGACTTACGCCTCCGTTTCTTTCTTTATCACTTTGCACTTGATGGGAAGCTTGTTGGCTGCCAGGCGGAGAGCCTCCTTGGCCGTCGCCTCCGGTACGCCGCCCAGCTCAAACATCACACGGCCGGGCTTTACCACGGCTACCCAGTACTCCGGGGAGCCTTTACCGGAACCCATTCGGGTTTCAGCCGGCTTCTGCGTTACAGGCTTATCGGGGAAGATCTTGATCCAAACCTTACCGAAACGCTTGCAGTAACGAGTCATGGCCACACGGGCGGCCTCGATCTGGTTCGAGGTGATCCATGCGGGCTCCAGGGCCTGAAGGCCATAATCACCATACGTGACCTTGTTGCCGCGAAGGGCCTTGCCCTTCAGACGGCCTCTCTGTACTCTGCGGTACTTTACGCGCTTGGGGAGTAACATTTATCTGCGGCCTCCTTCCCTTTTTTCTCCGGAACCGCGCCGGTTATTGGGGCGGTCGCGGCGGTCATCCCGCCGGGTGCGGCCCTCATTCCGGTCTTCCCGGTTGCCGCGGTTATCGTTGAGCACTTCGCCCTTATAGAGCCACACCTTTACGCCGATCCGGCCATAGGTGGTGTTTGCCTCAGCGAAGCCGTAATCGATATCGGCCCGCAGGGTCTGCAGGGGAATGGTGCCGTCATGGTACTGTTCGCTCCGGGCGATTTCAGCGCCGTTCAAGCGGCCGGAAACCTGAGTTTTGATACCTCTGGCGCCCAGACGCATGCTGCGGCCGATGCAGCCCTTCATAGCCCGGCGGAACGCGATACGGCGCTCCAGCTGGGAAGCGATGTTCTCGGCTACCAGCTGTGCGTTCAGATCAGGCTGGCGAACCTCGACGATATTGATGACAACAGGCTTGCCCAGCATCTTTTCGCACTGCTGGCGAAGCTTTTCGATTTCAGCGCCGCCCTTGCCGATGACCAGGCCGGGCTTTGCGCAATGAATGTGTACGCGCACCTTAGAGGCGTCGCGCTCGATCTCAATTTTCGGAATGCCCGCGGAATAGAGCTGCTTCTTCAGCATTTTGCGGAGGTTGTAGTCCTGTACGAGAGTATCGCCGAACTCATTGTCCTTCGCGAACCAACGGGAATCCCAGTCTTTAATCACGCCCACACGGAGACCGTGGGGATTCACTTTCTGACCCATAATTTGCCTCCTTACCGCTTACTCTTTTTCCTTCACCACAATAGTGATGTGGGAAGTTCTCTTCAACACCCGGAACGCTCTGCCATGGGCGCTGGGCCGAATTCTCTTGAGAATGGGGCCGGGCGTTACATAGCACTGGGAAACGTAAAGGTTGTTTCTGTCCATGTTGAAATTGTTCTCAGCATTTGCCACAGCAGACTTGAGAAGCTTTTGAAGATCTTCACAAGCAGCCTTGGGGGTATGCTGCAAAATAGCGGCGGCAAGGTCCACCGGCTTGTTCCGGATAAGATCCAGCACGATTCCGACCTTGCGGGGAGAGATACGGGTATAGTTCAGTGTTGCTTTCGCTTCCATAATCTATCTGCTCTCCTTTCTTTACTTGGTCGTCTTCGCGCCGGCATGACCCTTGAAGGTGCGCGTGGGGGCGAACTCGCCCAGCTTGTGACCTACCATGTCCTCGGTGACATACACCGGAACATGCTTGCGGCCGTCATGAACCGCGATGGTGTGGCCTACGAAATCCGGGAAGATCATGGAGGCTCTGCTCCAGGTTTTGACGATCTTCTTCTCACCGGCTTCATTCATGGCCTGGATCCTTTTCAGCAGCACGGGCTGTACAAAAGGTCCTTTTTTCAGACTTCTGCTCATAGCTTGTAATCACTATCCTCTCGTTGATGGTACAAATTCTATTCCCGTGTGCTTACTTGCCGTTTCTGCGCCTTACGATAAACTTATCGCTGCGGTTGTGGGTCTTGCGGGTCTTGTAACCCAGAGCGGGCTTACCCCAGGGAGTAACAGGGCCGGGACGGCCTACAGGGCTCTTGCCCTCGCCGCCGCCGTGGGGGTGGTCGTTGGGGTTCATAACAGAACCGCGAACCGTGGGTCTCCAGCCCATGTGACGCTTCCGGCCGGCCTTACCGATCTTCACATTCTCGTGATCGATATTGGAAACCTGGCCGATAGAGGCCATGCAGGTTTCCGGCACATTCCGCAGCTCACCGGAGGGCAGTCTCAGAAGGGCCATGCCGTTTTCCTTGGCCATCAGCTGCGCCATAATGCCGGCGGCTCTTGCCAGCTGAGCGCCCTTACCGGGATACAGCTCCACGTTGTGGATAAAGGTACCTACGGGAATGCTCTTCAGAGGAAGGGCGTTGCCGGGCTTAATATCGGCGCCTTCGCCGGATACCACCTTGTCTCCCACCTTCATGCCGTTGGCAGCCAGAATATATCTCTTCTCGCCGTCCTCATACTGAAGCAGGGCGATAAAGGCGGAACGGTTGGGATCGTACTCGATGCTCAGCACAGTGGCTTCCACATCGTGCTTCTGACGCTTAAAATCAATAATACGGTACTTCTTGCGGTTTCCGCCGCCGCGATGGCGAACGGTGATTCTGCCGTAGCTGTTGCGGCCCGCATTCTTGCCCAGAGGAGCCAAGAGGCTCTTCTCGGGGCCGTTCTTGGACAGGCCCTGATAGTCCGTAACGGACATATTGCGCCTTGCCGCAGTAGTCGGCTTAAAACTCTTGATTGCCATGTGGTTTTCACTCTCCTATTTCGCTTTGCGGGAGATCGGCAGTCTCCCATTCGTGCTGATTCAGCATTGCTTCATGCTGGATTCGATTTCTTTGTTCACAGTCTTTCCGGCCTAGCGGATGTCTTGCGGCCAGGCAGATCTGATGGATTTCAGGTGCAGCAGGCCGGGAAGCGTATATCTGATACGCGACTGGCCGATAAGCCTGAAAGCCGCAGAGCTGACAGCCGGAAGTTAGACCATGGATTCAAAGAATTCTATTGTCTTGCTGTCCTCCGTCAGAGTAACAACGGCTTTTTTCCAGCTTCTGGTATAGCCCTCGTTTCTGCCCTGGCGGCGCAGCTGGCCTCTCACATGGAGGGTGTTCACCTTGCTGACCTTTACGCCGAACAGCTCTTCCACCGCGCGCTTGATATCGATCTTGGTGGAATCCTTACTCACTTCAAAGGTGTACTTCTTCAGGGCGTTTCCGTCCATGGTCTTTTCCGTGATGACGGGGCGGATGATGATATCCTGTGCTGCCATTACGCATACACCTCCTCAATTTTAGCCACCGCACCCTTGACAACGATGAATTTATCAGCGTTCAGGATGTCGTATACGTTCAGGGTGTTGACCTGTGCGGTCTTTACGCCGGGGATGTTCCGGGCGGAAGCGATCACCTTTTCGTCCATGGTATCGAGAACGATCAAAGCCTTCTTCTCACTTCCCACCGCCTTGAGCATCTCGGCGATGATCTTGGTCTTGTAAGCGTCTGTGGTGATGGCGTCCAGCACGATCATCTCATTATCCTGAACCTTGGAAGAGAGAGCGGACTTCATTGCCAGGCGCTTGACCTTCTTATTCAAAGTATAGCTGTAGTCTCTGGGCTTCGGCGCGAACACAATGCCACCGTGGGTCCACTGGGGAGCCCGGGTGCTGCCCTGACGGGCGCGGCCTGTGCCCTTCTGACGCCACGGCTTTTGGCCGCCGCCGGAAACCTCTGAGCGGGTCAGGGCGGACTGAGTGCCCTGGCGCTGATTGGCAAGGTAATTCTTTACCATGTCGTTCATGACAGAAACATTGGGCTTAATGCCGAACACGGCCTCAGAA
>CAMVYG010000006.1 GCA_947171615.1 uncultured Clostridia bacterium | reverse complement strand
TCAAACTTTTTCATAGATTTGTTTTGTATTCTCAAGTTAAAATAAAGGAGGAAAATTTTATGGCAAGAATCATTGTGGATGAAACGGTCTGCAAAGGCTGCTCCATGTGTGTAAACGCATGCCCCTTAAAGCTTATCGCGCTCTGTAAGGAAGTGCTGAACGCCAAGGGGTATCATCCGGCGCGCCTGATGGATCCGGAAAAATGCGTAGGCTGCGCGGCCTGCGCCACCATGTGTCCCGACACTGCTATCACTGTAGAAAAGGATTGAACCGAAACACGGGATCAAACGGAAAGGATGAAGCATATGAAAGTTTTGATGAAGGGCAACGAAGCCCTGGCGGAAGCCGCCATTCGGGCAGGCTGCCACCATTTCTTCGGCTATCCCATCACGCCTCAGACGGAGCTTGCCGCCTACATGGCAAAGCGGATGCCTAAGGTAAACGGTACATATTTACAGGCGGAATCGGAGATCGCAGCCATCAATATGGTGCTGGGAGCCTCCGCCGCCGGAATCCGCGCCATGACCTCCTCCTCCTCTCCCGGCATCAGCCTGAAGAGCGAGGGCATTTCCTATATGGCGGGCTCCGATCTGCCTGCGCTGATCATCAACGTCCAGCGGGGCGGCCCGGGCCTGGGCGGCATTCAGCCCTCCCAGTCCGACTACTGGCAGGCCACCAAAGCCGGCGGCCACGGCGATTACCAGATCCTGGTATTTGCCCCCTCCACGGTACAGGAAATGGTTGACCTGGTTTCCGACGCCTTTGATTTGGCAGATCAGTACCGGATCCCTTCCATGATCCTGGCAGACGGCATGCTGGGACAGATGATGGAGCCGGTAGAGCTGCCGGAGGAAGGCGCAAAGCAGCCTGTGGAAAAAACCTGGGCTGCCTGTGGCCATGAGAACAAGCGGGAGCATAACATCATAAACTCTCTGTACCTGACCCCGGATAAGCTGGAAAGCCTGGTATTGGAGCGCTATGAGCGCTATGAAATCATCAAGAAAAAGGAACAGCGGGCTGAGGAATACCTCACAGACGACGCGGAGCTGATCGTAGTGGCCTACGGCGCTTCCGCCCGTGTGGCCAGAAGCGCTGTAAACAAGCTGCGGGAGCAGGGACAGAAGGTGGGGCTGATCCGCCCCATCACCTTGTGGCCCTTCCCGGTAGATACGCTGAAAAAAGCCGCCGCCCACACAAAGCAGATGCTGGTGGTGGAAATGAGCATGGGCCAGATGGTGGACGATGTAAAGCTCAGTGTGGACTGCAAGATCCCCGTCAGCTTTTACGGCCGCACCGGCGGCATGATTCCCACCCCGGCAGACGTACAGGCCGAGATAGAAAAGCTTTTGAAGTAAACCGGAAAGGAAGGGATAGAAATGGCTATCGTATTTCAGAAACCTCACGCTCTGACAGACGCTCCCCTGCATTACTGCCCCGGCTGCACTCACGGTATTGTGCACCGCCTGGTAGCCCAGGCCCTTGACGAGCTGGGCGTAGAAGGCCGCACCGTTGGCGTGGCCTCGGTGGGCTGCTCTGTTATGAGCTATGATTATTTTGCCTGCGACATGGTAGAGGCCCCTCACGGCAGAGCCCAGGCTGTTGCTACCGGTATTAAGCGGGCAAAGCCCCAGAACGTGGTATTTACCTATCAGGGAGACGGCGACCTGGCCGCCATCGGCACGGCGGAGACCGTACACGCCGCTACCAGAGGAGAAAATATCACCGTCATCTTTATCAATAATGCGATTTACGGCATGACCGGCGGGCAGATGGCTCCCACCTCCCTGCCCGGACAGATCACCCAGACCACCCCTTACGGCAGAGACACCAACACCGCCGGATATCCCGTGCGGGTGTGTGAGTTGCTTTCCACTCTGGATGGTGTAGCGTTCGCCCAGCGTGTTTCCGTCAGCGATGTGAAAAATGTAAATATTGCCCGGAAGGCCATTAAGAAAGCTTTCCAGAATCAGCTGGACGGCAAGGGCTACTCTATTGTGGAAGTTCTTTCTACCTGTCCCACCAACTGGGGTCTTTCCCCGGTAGAAGCAGTTCAGTGGATGAATGAAAACATGGTTCCCTACTATCCCCTGGGCGTGTATAAGGATATCGCGGAAGGCGTCAAAACTGTAAAGTGATTTTGATTTACAGTTTGTGTCGATCTCTCAACGACACATTGAAATAACAAGGAAAGGATGTCTGGTCATAAGTATGAAAAACCTCAATATGATCTTTGCCGGATTCGGCGGGCAGGGCGTACTGTTTGCCGGCAAGGTGGCCGCCTATGCCGGGTTGATCGAAAATAAGGAAATTTCCTGGCTGCCCTCCTATGGCCCCGAAATGCGGGGCGGCACGGCAAATTGCAGCGTGTGTATTTCCGATGAGCCCATCGGTTCCCCGCTGGTCACCACCCCCAATGTATTGGTGGCCATGAATCTGCCTTCTCTGGATAAATTCATCAATACGGTAGAGCCCGGCGGAACCGTGCTGATCGACAGCTCCCTCATCGATAAAAAGGTGGAGCGCATCGATCTCTCTGTTCACTATGTTCCCGCTTCCGCCATCGCGGAGGAAAAGGGCTTAAAGGGCCTTGCCAACATGATCCTTGTGGGTAAGCTGTTTCACGAGGTATGTGCCGCGAACGGTGACTTTGGCTTCTGCACCCGGGAAACGCTGGATCAGGCCATTCAGAAATGCGTTCCCGCCCGTAAAGCGGAAATGCTGGACTTTAACCGCCAGGCGGTGGAGCTGGGCGCGGCCTGCGGCATCTGAGCAAGGGCGGTTTCTCTCCTCTCTCAGGGCTTCGCGGCAGATTCATGCCGCCTTTTCCCTGACCGCTCTGCAAAGAAACGCTGAATCAGTATGTTTTTTAGACACAAGAAAAAAGAGACTTCGGAAATTTTTCCGGAAGTCTCTTTTTTGATAGCTATAAAATTTATCAGCTTCGGATGATTTTACACACCTGGGGCTTTTCTAAAACTTAGCTGACTCCCAATTTTCCCAACACCCTGCCCTGACAGCGAAGGTCGTCAAATTCGTGAATGGAAATAGGGGCGTAATCTGGATTCAGGGAAATCAGCTCCCGGTTTCCCAGGCGTTTGATATACCCCTCTCCATTTAAGGCAAAAATACCGATTTCCCCTTCTCTCACCAACTCGTCCAGCCGTTCTACAAAAACGATATCTCCGTCCTTATAAGCCGGCTCCATGCTGTTTCCGTTGACTCTGGCGCAATAGTGCGCGTTTTCCGGCACCTGCTCCGTGGGAATTTCCAGCATGGTTTTATATCCGCCATCCTCCGCCCAGGGCTCGCCGGGCCCGGCGGAAACCGCCAGATCATAGCAGTTGATATAAGTGATATTCCCCGTCTCTTTTCGCTCTACCACATGGGTGATGCGGTCGTATTCCAGTTCCAGCGCGCTCTCCACTACCCGTTTGCCGTGCACGTCCAGAACACGGTATTTCTTAATGAGCTCATATTCTTCAGGAGAAAAACCGTTGTCCCCGGTAAGATGGACCGGATCATCGCAGCCGTATATTTTGCAGAGTGCCAAAAAAACATCGGCATTGGGCATACTGATGCCGTTTTCATATCCATAAAGCGTTTTCTCAGAGAGAGAAAATTCGTAAGCGGAAAGCTCCCGGGCGGCGTCTTTTGCCGAGTATCCCGAGGCTTTTCTCAGTTGCTTGAGCAGCGTGGAAATGGGAAGATGCTTCATTTTACATTCGCTTTCCTTTCGTGATCGGTGTAGGCTTGTTTCCGGCCATCGGCGCTTCTTTACAGCAGGACTCAGCGCCTATCATTTGATAGTTGTATCGTACCACGGATGTGCGACAGAGTCAACAGGAAACTCTTAGCATATAAGAAAAAAGAGAGCCGCTCGGCCCAATGGTCAAACGGCTTTTGTTTACATAATTCTAAAGATATGCTTAAATCCCTCAGAAGACTGTGCTGAAAATCAGAGAGCGGGCAAAGGCTCAGTGCTTGTCAAAAGAAGGGTTAAAGGCATAGAAGTTCTTGGAATCCAGCTTGTCGGTGAGGATGCGAAGTCCCTCGCCGAAGCGCTGGAAGTGTACGATCTCTCTGGCCCGCAGAAACTTAATAGGTTCCCGCACGTCAGGGTCGTCCGCAAAGCGCAGAATGTTGTCATAGCTCATGCGGGCTTTTTGCTCGGCGCTCAAATCTTCGTGAAGATCGGCAATGGTATCGCCGGTGACTGCAAAGGTGGAAGCGCTAAAGGGTGTGCCGGACGCCGCAATGGGGTACACGCCGGTGGTATGATCTACAAAATAGGTGTCGAACCCTGCTTCCTGAATCTGCTCGGGCGTCAGGTTTCGGGTGAGCTGGTATACAATGGTGCCGACCATTTCCAGATGACTCAATTCCTCGGTGCCGATATCGGTAAGAATGGCACGAAGCTCCGGATACGGCATGGCATAGCGCTGGCTCAGATACCGCAGAGAAGCGCCGATTTCCCCGTGCGGCCCGCCATATTGGGTTATGATAATTTTTGCCAGCTTTGGGTTAGGGTTTTTAATGTTGACAGGGTGCTGCAACCGTTTTTCATACATGAACATAGTTTAATTTGCCTCCTTTTCCCAGGGCCACGGGTCACTGATCCAGGCCCAGCGGCTGGTATTGTGAGGGGTTTCCCCAATGGGGCCGTACTTCTCCTCATATTCCTTGCGGAGCTTTCGGGCACGTTCTCTGTATTCTTCCTGCTTCTTTGCCGCTTCATTGTTGTTGGGGTGGGTATCTAAAAAGAGGTGAAGCTCCCAGGAGGCAAATTCTACCGCGTAAATTCTGCGGCGCAGGGCTTCCTTTTCACTCATCTGGGCTCCCTCCTTCCGCCCAAAAAGGGCTTATCGAGTACGGGGAACAGAGTTCCCGCTTCCAAAGCGCGCTCCGCACTGTGAAGCTGATCGCTCCATTGCTGATAGGGCACATATGCCATAGCGGGCACCGGGTCCGGAGGCAACGGGGCGGGGTCACTGTACAAGCCGCAGGCCATGCCGTTCATTTCCTCTGACAAAGTGATTCCTTCTTTCCTTTCAAAAATACCGGGCGCCCGGCCAAGCCGGGTCTTGTCCCTGTTATCAGGGTATGCCGGAAAGGAAAAAGATGTGCAGGCTTTTGGCAGACTACTACTCTGGCGGAAAAGAGAAAGCATCTTACTTTACATCGGCTTCATAATTTGCTACAATGTGGTACACAGATTCATCTGGAAGGAAAAGGGAAAGCCGGTGGTTCCGGCCGGAGTTAAAGAATTATGTATACTTATTTGTGGTGCTTTTTTATTTTTGCCTTTCTGGGTTGGTGCAGTGAGGTTGTCTTTGCGGCGTTTGTGGAAAAACGCTTTGTCAACCGCGGCTTCTTAAACGGCCCGCTATGCCCGATCTATGGCTTTGGCGTAGTGCTCATTGATTTTTGCCTTCGTCCTGTGGGCAATACCATTCCAGCGCTGCTGATTGGCAGTATGATCCTGGGTTCTGCCCTGGAATGGGTGGCGGGGTTCCTGCTGGAAAAGCTCTTTCATCAGAAATGGTGGGATTATTCCAATGAACCCCACAACCTGAGCGGCTACATCTGCCTGAAATTTTCTCTGCTGTGGGCCATTGCGGGAACCGCCGTGGTATGGGTCATCATGCCCGCTTCCCGTTATCTGGTCTCGCTGATGCCCCGTACAGTAGGCTGGGTATTGCTTACCGTGCTTTTGTGCCTGATCGCGGCGGATTTCACCGTTACGGTGGTTTCCATTATCGGCCTCAACAGAAAGCTGAAAAACCTGGAATATGTTTCCAGCAAGCTGAAAGCCGGATCAGACAAGCTGGGGGAAGGGCTTTACGCCGGGGCAGCCGTGCTGGAAGAAAAGAAGCTTCTTCTGGAAAAGGACTGGCAGAAAGAAGCGGCCCGGCTCAAGGAAAAGTACGAGGAAAGCCTGCGGGCCAATCCCCTGCACCGGCGTTTGTTGAAGGCCTTCCCGGATTTAAAATCCTTAAAGCACAATGAACAGCTGGAAGTGCTGCGGCAGAATGTGAACGGCATTCGCAGGAGATCCTCTGAGGCCCTGCGGCGGCGAAACGAAGCGGCGATAGCAGCCTATGAGGAAAAGCTACCGGAAGGTGCGGAAACGCCTTTTGCTTTCGGCCTTTGCTATTCCAAGCTTTTTTGGATTTTTATGATCGGTAATGTGGTCGGTTTTATTTTAGAAACCATCTATGCCCTGATCGTTCCGCCCCACCGGTTTGAGCTTCGTGTCAGCGTGGTGCTGGGGCGCTTCATTCTGGTATACGGCTTCGGCGCGGTAGCGATCACTTTATTCCTTTACAAAATGTACAACCAGAAGGATTCTCTCATCTTTATTGCCAGCATGGTGATCGGCGGCGGCTTTGAATACCTGTGCAGCTTTTTCCAGCAGGCGGTATTCGGCACCGTCTCCTGGGAATACAGCGATTCTCCTTTAAATATCAGCGGCAGAACCAACCTGCTCTATTCTTTCTTCTGGGGTATTTTAGGCCTGATTTGGGTAAAGGATATGTACCCGGTGCTGTCCCGCACCATTCAAAAGATCCCCAAAAAGATCGGAAAACCCTTAACCATAGGCGTCTCTGTTTTCATGGTGATCGACATGGCGCTTTCTGCCGGGGCGGTATACAGGCAGTCTGAAAGGATCAACGAGATCCCTGCCACTAACCCGGTGCAGACCTTTTTTGACGCCTATTTCCCCGACGAATTTCTGGAGATCATCTATCCCCACATGGAATATGTGGGCAAGCCGGAGATCGTGAAAAACGAACCTCCCCTGCCCCCTCATCAGGATTAAGCGCTGCAAGCGCAAACTTTACAGTAAAAAACCTTTGAGGTGATTCCATGCAGTTTCCCAGAATTCGAGACTTAAGAGAGGATCACGATTTGAAGCAAATCGATGTAGCAGCCTATCTTCATGTAGGACAAGCCACTTACTCCGATTACGAAACCGGAAAGATCACGGTACCTATAGAAGCTTTAATTAAACTTGCGCAATTCTATCACGTTTCTCTTGATTATCTTGTGGGCCTTTCCGATCAGTTACAGTAAAAAAGCGCTCTCTGCACAAGCTTGCAGAGAGCGGTTTTTGTTCTGTTCGCACTTTAAAACAACAAATCATAATTGACAGGGGTATAAAACAGGCGGCGGATCTCCTGGGGATCATCAGTCTGTCCCAACACCCACATCAGCTTTGTCACGGTGGATTCCAGCGTCATGTCGTAAGGCTCCAGCAGCTGGTAGCGTTCCTTCAGACGGTGGCCTACCTGATAAACTGAAAGGTCGCTGCCCTCCTGAGGCACCTGGGTGGCCATCACAATGGTTTTTCCCGTCTGTACCAGAGAATCCAGCTCCTCAAGGTAGCAATCGGGAATTCCGCCCACGCCGTAGCTTTCAATGATCAGCCCATCGCACAGCTTTCCCGCGGCAGAGAAAACACTGGCGGGCAGGCCGGGGATCAGCTTCAAAAGCACCACGTTGGTATTCAGGGTGTGGGTAAAGATCGGCTCCCCCTCCTCTGTGCAGGGAATAAACCTGACCACCCGCTGGTCCCGGACCTCTGCCAGATCGGGAAAATTGATGCTGGAAAAGGCGTTATAGCTTTTGGTGCGGGTCTTTTTTGCCCTGGTTCCGGCGATCACGCGGCCGCCGAACACGATGCACACACCGCTATCCTGGTGGCAGGCTACCCGCAGGCTGTCCAGAAGATTCTGCCGGGCGTCGGTATCCTCCCGGTCAATGGGCTTCTGAGCCCCGGTGAGCACAATGGGCTTTCTGGTATGGCGGATCAAATAGGAAAGAGCCGCCGCGGTATAGGCCAGGGTATCCGTGCCGTGGCAGATCACGAACCCATCATACGCCCCGTAATTTTCCTCTATGAGCTTTGCCAGCAGCAGCCAATTTTCCGGCCTGATATTGGTGCTGTCCAAATTGATGGGCTGCATGGTTTCCACCTGGCAAAAGGCGGCCGCATCCGGCACATGGCGCAAAAGCTCCTCTGGGGTAAGCCCTGGGGCCAGACCACTTTCCGTATTTCGGGAGGCAATCGTACCTCCCGTGGCGATCAATAAAATCCGCTTCATTTCAGCCGCTCCGTCAGCAGTTCTACCACACGCTTCTTTTCCTCCGCAGTGTAGGTATCAGACACCATTCCCATCACAAAGCCATGAAGCACCTCTGCGGGGTCCTTCCCTTCAAAGAGCGTATTGACATCTCCGGAAAGATCTGTTCCCCAGCGTTTGAGCTGCGCCTCTACCGCGTTGGCAACCCGTTCGGCGCTATTTCCACCGTGACAGTCTGCTTCCTCCGGGGGCATAGCGTTGATGTTCTGCGATTTCCAGTAGGGCTCCCAGGCGTGAAGGCGTGCCTTAAATTCCTCAAAATCTTTTTCCTTCGTCCAGGCATTTTCCGCCAAAGCCGCCATGCGGGGGAAAATCATTTCTTCCAGCCGCTCTGTTGTTTCCACATACTCTGTCCACAAAGGAGCTTCCAGCCCCATCACCTGGGCAGCCGGAATCTCCTGCCCGGGCACAATAGACGGTTCATAGCCATAGGTGGCGCGCAGAGTCACCAAAGCAGGATCATAGTCAAAATAGAAGGAGCTCACATTGGAGAAAATAAATTTTCTCCCCTTGGGAACCTCCCGGGCGGAAGCTTCCGCTCCCTGGGGCGTCCAATACTGGGCAATGGCATCGGAGCGCATGGCGCCGGAATTCAAAATCTCGTTCCAGCCGATCACAGCCTTGCCGTTTTTCGCAAGATGATCCGCCAGTCTCGCGGTAAATAGGGCCTGAAGCTCTTCTTCGTTCTGTAAGCCGTGTTTCTTCATTTCTGCCTGACAGCGGGGGCATTTCTCCCATTCGCTTTTGGGCGCTTCATCGCCGCCGATATGAAAATACGGAGCAGGGAACAAAGCGCACACCTCATCTAACAACTCATACAAAAATTCATAGACCTTTTCACTTCCCCCACAAAGGATCCGGGGGAAAATCCCGGCGGTACACACCACCTCCGCAGGCTCTCCGGAGCAGCTCAATTCAGGATAGGCGGCAATGATAGCCGTGGTGTGGCCCGGTAAATCTATTTCCGGAATTACCTGAATCCGGCGCTCACCGGCATAACTGACGATCTCCCGGATTTCCTCCTGGGTGTAGTAACCGCCATACTTTTGACCGTTTTCCATTCTCCAGGAGCTTATCTCATTGAGCTTTGGAAATTTCCTGCTTTCAAAGCGGAAGCCCTGATCCTCACTTAAATGCCAATGGAAGGTATTGAGCTTTAGCCGTGCCATCTGATCCAGTACCTTTTTCAGCTCCTCCACCGGGAAGAAGTGACGGCATACGTCCAACATAAAGCCCCGGTAGCCATAGCGGGGAGCATCCTGGATCGTGCCGCAGGGCAGGGTATTCTCACCCTCCTCCAGCAGCTGAAACAGCGTTTGCAGGCCATAAAAGGCGCCGCTTTCATCGCTGTGGGAAAGCACAATTTTTTCCGGTTCAACGCTGAGAGAATACCCTTCGGCGGGGATATCCGCATTCTCTTCAAAGCGCAGCAGAGCCGACTCCGCCGCTTTCAGCGGAAACAGCTGCGAGCAGGCACAGTTTCCCTGATAGGACAAAGGCAGAGATACCTTGCAGCGCTCACCGGTCATAGTGACGGGGCCGTTGCATTTTGGAATGAGATTCATACGACAACTCCTTAGTGCGGCGGCCTCTTTTTTAACTGTGTAAATCTTTTTGACAGTATGGCCATGCCGCTGTATTACATTCAGTATAGCAGAGCGCCCGGCAAAGCACAAGAGAAACCAGGCTGCCAGGCGCGAAATATTTAGTGAAATCAAAAAGGTCTCTTACAGCTTTTGCTGCTGAAAATCACGGTATGCTGCATAGCCACCCTCAAAGCTCTCAATTTTCCGGTTTTTCAGCACGGCGATACGGGTGGCGATCTTCTCCACAAAATATCTGTCGTGAGAGATAAAAAGCAGCGTACCTGTATAATCCAGAAGCGCATCCTCCAGCATCTCTCTGGTTTCAATATCAATGTGGTTGGTAGGTTCGTCCAAAATGAGAAGGTTTACCTGACGCTGCAAAAGAATTGCCAGCTTCAAAAGCACCTTCTCTCCCCCGGAAAGGGCTGTCACCCGCTTAAATACGCTTTCCCCCACAAAGAAATATTTTGCCAGCAGATTTCTGGCCTGGCCCTCGCTCAGAACACAATCCCGGCGGAAGGCCGTGAGCACGGTATCCTTTTCCTCCGGGAAACGGATCTCCTGGGGAATGTACCCCAGCTGTACACTGGGGTTCAGTGTGATCTCTCCGGAAAGGCCGGAAAGCTCACCCAGTACCCCGCGAATCAGAGAAGTTTTTCCCGTGCCGTTATCTCCCATGAGGCACAATTTATCTTTTTCCCGAAGGAGTAGGGACGCGTGTTCCAGCAGCGCCGTGTTCTCTCCGAAGCTCAGGGAAACATCCTCCAGCCGCAGCACCTCCGTGCCGGTACGGCTGCCACTGAATTGGAGGGGCACCTTGGGCTTTTCCAGCTGTGGGCGCTCCAGCACCTCCATCTTTTCCAGACGCTTTTCCAGCTCATGCTGCTTTCGGAAAAACTTGGGGTTGTCGCTTTGCACACCCCATTCATGAAACCGCTTGATCGCCGCCTTCATGGCGTCTATTTTTTTCTGCTGATTTTTGTACTGCTCAAATTCCAACAGCATCAGGCGTTCCTGCTCCTTCACGCTGAAGGAGTAATTTCCCGCAAAGCTTGTACACTGCCCACCTTCCAGAATGAAGGTGCGGGTAGCCACCCGGTCTAAAAACCAGCGGTCATGGGAAACCATCAGCACCGTACCCCGGTATTTCGCGAGAAAGCCCTCAAACCATTCCAATGTTTTCACATCCAGATGGTTTGTCGGCTCGTCCAGCAAAAGGATATCCGGCTCCGGCAGCACGGCGGCAGCCAGATTTACCACCGTTTTCTGCCCACCGCTGAGCACATTGTACTCCCGACTGAGCAGCTCTGTCAGGTGAAATCCCTGAATAATCTTCGCGGTGCGTTCCTCCATTTCATAGCCACCCAGGGCGGTATAGCGCTCCTGCACCAAGGCGTAGCTCTCCAAAAGAGCCTCATAGTCCTCTGCCGGGGAAGCCATGTAGGCTTCCAGAGCACGCAGCTCCTGCTCCGCTTCCAGCGTTTCCGCAAAAGGCTCCAGCAGCACTTCCTGCACGGTTTTTCCCTTTTCCCGCAGCCGGGGGATCTGTTCTAAAAATCCAACTGTTGCCCCCTTGCGGATGCTGATCTCCCCGGAATCAGGTGCTTCTTCCCCGGAAACCAGCTTCAGCAGTGTGGATTTTCCCGTGCCGTTGCGCCCGATGATAGCGGCGCGTTCCCCGGTCATCACTTCCAGGCTGGCGCCGTTTAAGACTTTCTTAAATCCGAAATTTTTTAGTATTTGATTCATTCCTATTTCAATCATGGCCGTTACTCCTTTGTGAATTTGTAAAGTTATACTCCTTTACAAACCCGACCACACGGAATAGGAAAAGGCGATCCGAAAATCGCTCCGTACAATGGATCAGCCTGTTTATTCCGCGTCCATCAGGTTTGTACGGAGCACATCGGAACCGACTCTGAAATAGAACCTACCCTGTTTTTCCAGAACCATTTGTACCACCTCCTTTTCTAAGGCGATTCTCTCTAACGTTTACTGCCTGCTTCCCAGCTTTTCCTTGGCCAGCGCTTCCCTGGCAGCCAGGCAGAGGTAAGGCCGTCCATAGTGGGTCTCGATCTCCGCGTAGTCGTTTTCCCCAAAGTATCTCTTGAGATCTTCTTCTGTGGGCCTTACGTCCATATCCTCAGACAAGGCTTGCAGGATCAGACTTCCCCTGGCATTGGACTCCAGCTGACTCTTGTTCTTTTCCAGCAGCTCGTCCATACTTTCCAGATTAAGATACTGGCTCAAAAACTCGTCCAACTCCGTGTTGTTCTGCGCAGCCAGCTCCGTATAATAGTTTTTCAGATATTCCGTATAGTAAGTTACAATAACCTCCGGGACCTCAGAGATCTTTGCCTGAGTCTGGATCTCCTGCCAGAGATATTCGGAGACAGCCGTTTCACGCAGCTCCTCTTCCACACCCTGCTTTGCTTCCGCCACTGTGGACCAGCCATCGCTTTCCTTCCAGTGCTCTGCCACAAAAGCGTCGGTAAGCTCCGGTGTTTTTGTGACCTGGATATAATTGATGGTGGTGGCAAATACCGCATCCTTGCCGTTTAAGCTCTCCTCGCCGTAGTCTTCCGGAAAGGTCACATTCACATCGAAGGTATCTCCCGGCATATGGCCTACCAGCTGCTCCAGAAAATCATCGATATAATTTGTCACGCCAATGGTTACGGTAGCGCCGCTCCCCATGGTATTTCCGCCCTGAAACTCCACGCCGTCAATGGTTCCTACATAATCGATATTCACTGTATCGTCACTTTCCACCGCCCGGTCTGTCACCTGCTCTGTGGTGCCGTACTGCTCCAGTCTTCCGTTGAGCTCTTGTTCCACATCTGCCGGAGATACCGTGGAGATGTTTTCCGGGATCTCCATATTCCTGTAATCCGGCAGGGTCACATAGTCCAGAGCGGTCACGCCCTGAAAATACCCCTCTGCTGTAAGCCCGGCGCTGTAAGAGCTGTCGCTGCCGCCGCTTTCCTGAGAAGATGCCGGTATGCTGTTTTCCGCCTGAGAAGACATAGCGGACGAAGGTTTTCCCTCTTTTCTGGCACAGCCTGCAAGGGCTGCTCCGGATACCGCCGCAGCCAGCAAAAGCGCCAGCCACTTTTTTCCAATATAGTTCTGCATTGCAATACCTTCTTTTTCTAAATTTTAATTTTTACAGGACATATTCCAACTGGCAGTCGCATGGCTCGGCCGCCACATGGTGGGGATCGTATTCCCCTGCTTCCACACATCCCATTTTTCGGTAAAAGGCCTGGCTTTCCACGGAGGAATGAGCAGAAATATAAAGCTTTTTAGCGCCAAACCGCAGTCCAAGCTCCGCCGCCTTCTGAAAGAGCAGTCTGCCATACCCTTTTCCCCGCTGGTCAGCGGAAATATAAAGCTCGGAAAGATCGGCATACTGCCTTTCCCTGCCCAGAAGCTCTCTCTTTACGGCGCAAAACCCCTTCAGCTTTTCCGCGAGAAACAAGCCCCACACTGCTCCGCCACTTTTCAGCGTACTTTGAAGAGAAGCGCACAGCTCCCGGTAATCCTTTTCTTCCCATTGCTCCAGAAAAGCTATGTCCTTTATGACCCACTCTCCTCCAATCTTTCTCCAGCATTTTTCCACCTTTTGAAAGCGGTCAAATACGGCAAACAAAGCAGGCGTCAATTCACGCTCTGTAATTGGACGGAGCACCAAATTTCCCGTTTTACTGCCCATAGTAAGCGTCTTTCCCATGCTTACGCAGATAGTGCCTGTCTAAAAGCTCCTGCTGCATGGGGGGAAGTCGCGGCTCCAGCAGCAGAGCATGCCATGCCATAAAGCAAAGCTCCTCCAGCACTACGGCATTGTGAACGGCATTTTCGGCGTCTGTTCCCCAGGCAAAGGGGCCGTGGCTGTGTACCAGCACCGCCGGAATATCCTGGGGGCTCTTTCCCTGAAAGGTTTCCACGATCACCCGCCCCGTTTCCAGCTCATATTCCCCGGCGATCTCCTCCGGCATCATTTTTCGGGTACAGGGGATCTCTCCGTAAAAGTAATCCCCATGGGTAGTGCCAAGGGGCGGCACCCCCCGCCCTGCCTGGCTGAAGGTGGTAGCCCACCGGCTATGGGTGTGTACAATGCCGCCCAGTCCCTCAAAACTGCGGTACAGCTCGCAGTGAGTGGCGGTATCGGAAGAGGGATTCCATTTTCCCTCCGCTTTCTTTCCTGTTTTTACATCTACCAGCACCATATCCTCCGGGGTAAGCTTCTCGTACTCCACCCCGCTGGGCTTAATGGCCATCAAACCGCTTTCCCGGTCATAGCCGCTGACATTACCCCAGGTGAAGGTCACAAGGTGATGCTTTGGCAAGAGTAAATTTGCCTGACAGACCTGTTCCTTTAACTGCTCCAGCATAACAGAGCTCCTTTCCGGGCCGTAAAAACTCAAAGCCAAACTGCAAAGAGAATACAACCATACATAGACTGAAGTTTATATCTGCTTAAAATACGCTTTTAATTCTGACTTACAGGCTGCGTCCAGTTGCTTTATCCCAACGCCCTGTATGGCGGCTTCCAAATGATACAGAATCACCACACAAGTATTCGGGTATAGCTCTTTAAGCCGGAACACGGCTTGTTTACTGCCAATGTTTTTCAAGTCTTCCGCCGAATGTATGCCAACTGAACGAAGCTTCCTTTCCATCACTTTTCCAAGCCCTAACGATGTAACGGCCGCCATATTCTTCTCCTATCACAAGATAAAATTCTAATCCTCTTTCGATTCAGGAGGGCAATGGATGAACCTGCAAACTGCAATTTCCATGCAAATTCTGCGGTAAAAACAGCGCCTGGTATCTAACAACTAACAACTGCCCTTCCTCATGCGCTCCATGGCTTCCTTCGTCTTTTCCGCATCTCCAAAGGCGGTCAGGCGGAACCAGCCCTCGCCGTTTTTGCCGAAGCCCTCGCCGGGTGTTCCCACGATTTCCATGTTGTTCAGAAGATAGTCAAAATAGTCCCAGCTGCCCATGCCCTCCGGGCACTTAAACCACAGATACGGGGAGTTTTTCCCGCCGGTGAATTTTATGCCCATAGAATTCAGCGCTTCCGCCATGACCTGAGCGTTTCTCCGGTAATATTCCAGATTTTCCGCGATCTGCTTCTGCCCCTCCGGGGTGAACACGGCTTCCGCCGCCCGCTGGGTAATATAACTGACGCCGTTGAACTTACAGCCCTGCCGCCGCTCCCAAAGCCTGGAAACCTGTACGCCGTCTATTACAAGCTCCTTGCGGATCACGGTATAGCCGCAGCGCATTCCCGTAAAGCCCGCCGTTTTAGACAGGGAGCAGAATTCGATTGCGCACCGTTCCGCGCCGGGAATTTCAAAGATGCTGCGGGGCAGCCCAGGCTCTGTGACAAAGCTTTCGTAGGCCGCATCGTAAAGGATAACCGCTTTACACTTTAACGCATATTCTACCCAGGTTTTCAGTTGTTCCCTGGTATATACCGCTCCCGTAGGGTTGTTGGGAGAGCAGAGATAAATCAAATCCACCGGGGGAAAATCCTCCTCCGGCATGGGGAGAAATCCGTTTTCCTCCGTTCCGTTCATATACACGATGTTCCGCCCGGAGATGGTATTGGTATCCACATAAACCGGGTAGACCGGGTCGGGCACCAGCACAGTATTGTCCACATCGAAAAGATCTACAATATTGCCTACATCGCTTTTCGCGCCGTCTCCCACAAACACCTCGGAAGCGTCCAGGTCTACCCCAAAGCTTTTATAGTAACCTGCAACAGCCTCCCGCAAAAAGGGATAGCCGTTGCTGTCCGGGGAATAGCCCCGGAAGGTTTCCTTCTTTCCCATTTCCTCTGCGGCCTTGTGCATGGCCTCCACCACCACGGGGGCAAGGGGTAAAGTGACATCGCCAATCCCCATGCGAATGATCTGGTTGTTCGGGTGAGTCTCCGTATAGGCTGCCACCTTTTTTGCAATGGTGACAAAAAGATAGCTTTGCCCCAGGTTCTGAAAATTGCTGTTCAACTTCATGCGGTATCAATCCTCTCTCTGATTTCCCGTTTCCTTTTTGGAACGGGCATACTCTCGGGCCTGCGCCAGAGTTTTTTTCATGTATTCCTGCTTGCCATCGGTATAGGAGGTCTGCACATTGTCACATTCCGCCGCCAGCCGCTGCTTCAGTGCCTCATACTCGGCGGCCTTTTCGGGAAAGGCGTTCATGTAATCCCGGAAATCCACATAATTGTGCCATTGCAGGCTGTCAAAAATCAGAATATGTATCTGATGAGTGCGCACCTGATCTTCTGTTTCCAGCACATAGAGCAGGTCGCTGCTGAACCGGTTGTGCCGCTCCTGAAATCCCGCTGCTTCCAGCGCTTTCAGGGGCAGACCCTCCATGCTGCAAACCCCCACGGCAATGTCAATGATGGGCTTCGCCTGGATTCCTTCTATGGCCGTGCTGCCAATGTGCTGCAGGTCTGCGGCACTCCCGCCAAAAACAGTTCTCAATACACCAATGGTTTTTTGAGCCTGCTCAGCCCATTTTGAATCATGAGGACTCAGGCTCACTGTACCCCGCTTCAATCCTGTCACAGCTGCACCTCCTGAAAATGCTTTGCTAAATCGGATGATTATAGCAAAAGACTTCCGAAATGTCAAGCAAGCAGGATCTCATTTCTTTTGTTCCAATTTCTCCATATAGTCCACCGCAGCACCGATAAAGCCCTTGAACAAGGGATGGGAACGGTTGGGACGGGATTTGAATTCCAGGTGGAACTGGCCCGCCACAAAGAAGGGATGCTCCGGCAGCTCTACCGTTTCTACAATGTGCCCATCAGGAGAGGTCCCGGAAATGACCATACCGGCCTTTTCCACGATCTCCCGGTAGTCATTGTTGAATTCGTACCGATGGCGGTGCCGCTCGTGGATCAGCTCTTCCCCATAACATTCCGCCATTTTCGTGCCAGGCTTGATTTGACAGGGATAGCTGCCTAACCGCAGAGTGCCACCCTTGTTGATCTCCTTATTCTGATCGGGCATAAAATCTATAACTTTGTTAAGCCCATATTCATCAAATTCCCCGGAGTTGGCGTCTGCAATGCCGCAAACATTCCGGCAGAACTCGATAACGGCGATCTGCATTCCCAGGCAGATTCCCAGATAGGGAACCCTGTTTTCTCTGGCAAACTCAGCCGCCAGCACCATGCCCTCGATGCCCCGGCTGCCAAAGCCGCCGGGAATCAGGATACCGTCACAGTCCCCCAGGCGGGAGGATGTGTTTTCCTCCGTCAAAGTTTCGGCGTCCACCCAGTCGATCTCCACCTTGGCGCTGTGGTCATACCCGGCATGGCGCAAAGCTTCCATAACGGAAAGGTACGCATCATGCAGCTTCACGTATTTGCCCACCAGGGCGATACGGACAGTTTTCCTTCTGTTTCTGATCTTCTCCACCATGGCGATCCACTCGCTGAGATCGGGGTCGGGAGAAGCCAGTTTCAGCTTCCGGCAGACAATGTCGGAGAAGTGGCTTTTTTCCAGCATGATAGGCGCCTCGTACAATACGGGGATCGTCAGGTTTTCAATCACGCAGTCCGGCCACACATTGCAGAACAAGGCAATTTTTTTGAAAATGCTCCTGTCGGTGATGGGTTCGTCTGTCCGCAGCACAATGATGTCGGGCTTAATACCCATGGATTGCAGTTCCTTTACAGAATGCTGAGTGGGCTTTGACTTGTGCTCGCCGGAGCCCTTCAGATAGGGCACCAGGGTCACATGGATAAACAGGGAATTCTCCTGCCCCACCTCCTGGCCTACCTGGCGGATCGCCTCCAGAAAAGGCTGGCTCTCAATATCTCCCACTGTGCCGCCGATCTCGGTGATCACCACATCCGCTTTGGAGTGGCTGCCCACATTGTAAATAAAGCTTTTGATCTCACTGGTGATATGGGGAATGGCCTGGACGGTTTCTCCAAGATACTCCCCCCGGCGCTCCTTATTGAGTACGTTCCAGTACACCTTTCCGGTGGTCAGGTTGGAAAACTTGTTCAGATCCTCATCGATGAATCGCTCATAATGGCCCAGGTCAAGATCTGTTTCCAGACCGTCCTCGGTCACATATACCTCTCCGTGCTGATAAGGGCTCATGGTGCCGGGATCCACATTGATATAGGGATCAAGCTTCTGGGCCGCCACCTTCAGCCCTCTGGATTTCAGAAGCCGTCCCAGAGAAGCCGCCGTAATGCCCTTGCCCAGGCCGGACACCACGCCGCCTGTCACAAAAATATATTTTGCCATTCATTTACCTTCTTCTATTTTAGAATTCACAAGTACTACCCGTAAACGAATTTCCCGACTGAAAGTGCGCAGATCATTTTTCAACGATCACTAAATTAAAATTTAGTGCACTATTTACCTCTATCCGCTGTCATCCTGAGGAACACCGTGACGAAGGATCTCGGATACATCCCAGCCAACAGTTTCAAAGTCCTGTTAATGCGCCGGTTTCTGCTGGCCGAGATTCTTCACCTTCGGTTCAGAATGACAGTAACTGCCAGCGTGCTAAATTCAATTTACCGCTTTTATCCGGTATCTAGCATCCGGTATCTAACACAGCCTGCCCTGTAAACACCTCTACCGCTTCACCGGTCATGAGAACGCGGTCGTCCGTGTAGTTTATGATGAGATCGCCGCCCCGGAGATGCACTAAAATGTCCTCTCCCTTGGGGCAATGCCCGCAAAGCACCGCCGCCACAGCGGAAGCACAGGCGCCGGTGCCGCAGGCCATGGTTTCGCCGCTGCCCCGCTCCCACACCCGCATTTTCAGGGTGTACTGATCCAGCACCTGGATAAATTCTGTGTTCACCTGCTCCGGGAACAGCGGATCGTGCTCGAACTCCGGGCCGATCTTCTCTAAATCCAGCAGATCAGGATCGCCGCCGAAAATCACGCAATGGGGGTTTCCCATGGAAATACAGGTGATTTTCCGCTCTTCCCCTGCCAGAAAAGCCTTCCGATCGATCACGGCTTCGCCAGTAAGCTTAACAGGAATTTTCTCCGGTACAAGAACCGCTTTCCCCATATCCACCGTAACAGCTTCTGCCTTGCCGTTCTTTTCGTGAATGGTGCAGGACTTAATGCCGCTTAAGGTCTCGATTTTCAGCTCCGGCTTATGGGCAATGCCATGGTCAAACACATATTTTGCCACACAGCGAATGCCGTTGCCGCACATTTTCCCCTCGCTGCCGTCCAGATTGAACATACGCATTTTCGCATCGGCAATTTCCGAAGGGCAAATTAAAATCACGCCGTCTCCGCCTATTCCCTTATGCCTGTCGGAAAGGCGCGCAGCCAGCTTTTCGGGGGCCTCTACGGGGTCTTCAAAGCAGTTAAAATAAATATAGTCGTTGCCGCAGCCGTGCATTTTCGTAAAACTCAGCATTTTGCCGCTCATGGAAAACGGCCCCCTTTCTCAGAAACTCACTTCATTTTATAGCAGCACCACGCGAAGCCGGACAAAAGAAGCAGTCTTTCCTCTGCGGTGTTGTTTGGCGGTTCTTAAAAGCAAAACGTCCTCCGAACAGCAAGCCCTTCAGATACGGCTCGCAATGCAGACGGCCTCAATTCCGGGAGCATTTCTCCGCATCGATGGCCAGCACGAACATCAAAGCGCACAGCGCATCCCTGGGCTCCACCACATCGATGACATAGGTGTCTGTCCAGTTCCAGACCTCCTTGGTAATTACCGCCACCGGAGCGCCTGTGGGCCCTTGAATGGTGTAGTCCCACTCCAGCCAGCTTCCCTCGATCTGCCAGCCGTTGCAATCGATATTGTACCGGGGCTTTAAAAAAGTAAATTCCTTGGAAATACACCCCACATACTGCTCTCCCAAGTACAGTTCAAACTTGGGCATAAAGGTAAACACTTTTTCCTTTACCGTGCCCACCTCGTTGCCGTAAGCGTCAAAAATTTTCAGGCAGTGTCCCCAGGACAGCTGCCCCTTTACCGTGTAGATTACATTTCCCGCTTCATCGTAAATATCATAGCTGTCAAACCAGGAAAAGAATCTCTGCTTAAATAAAAGCTTCATCTAAAGTGCCCCTTATTCTCTCTATTCTTCTGTGCTTTCGGCGGGAGAAGCAAAACTTCCCTCGCGCTTATAAGGCGGCAGCTCCACACTGCCCGATTCCACCATTTCAAAAAGTCTGTCTATATTTTCCCAGAAATCGTCTACCCCGCTTTCCGGCATTTGAAGGAGCATCTGAAAGCCCTCCATTTCCCAGCGCACCCAAAGCTCATTGGGCAGCGCCACGGCATCAAGCTGGGAGCCGGCGGCCAAAAACCGGGTAACCTTTACCCTTTGCGTTTCAAAACCGGGATGGCCTTCCGCCGGCGTCCAGCCCTCCAGCACGGTGTATTCCAGATTGCTGTTTCCCTCAGGCAGCGAGATCTGCACTCCGGGGAACATGGCGATCAACACATAAAACTGCTCCCGCAGCGCACCTTCTTCCCCACGGTCAAAATCAAAGCGTGCCACAAAATCCAGGCAGCCCGCAGAAATGTAGCCGTCAATTCCCCATGTTTCCCGCACTGTCTCTTCGTTCAGCCAGGGAAAGTGCTCCGGCGGCTTGCGGGTGGAAATATGGCAGATATCCTGTAACAGCGCTTCCTGTCCGGAATAATAGGGGCTGGAACGCAGCAAATCCATCTCCCCACCGTCTTCCAGAAGGACTTCCGGGATAGGTGTAAGCACAGCGCTGTTTTCCGTCTCATGGGAGGCTGAAAGCCGGGAGCTGCTGTCGGATTCAGAGGAAGCGATTTCGTTCGGATCGGCAGAACTCAGGGCAGAAGCCCGCCCCGGCCCGCCGGACATGGAAAAGTCATTTGCGCCGCACCCGGCGGCGCCCAGCAGAAAAGCAGCGGAAAACAATACGGATAAAACCTTTTTCATTGAAAAAACCTTCTTTCAGCAGTTTACAATTATACAATATAAACCGCTGATCCACTCACTTCATCGCGATTTTTCAGAACTCCGCTTTTCCAAATTTACCTGTCAGCCGCAAGGCATCCTCTGTGGTCGAATACTGCCGGTTAAATCTCCACCACACCGTCATAGATTTTTTCCGCTTTTCCGGTCATAAGAACCCGATCATCGGTATAGTTGACGGTAAGCTCGCCACCCTTTAAAATCACCCGGATATCTCTGCCCTTTTCGCAATAGCCGTTTAAGCACGCCGCAACCGCAACCGCGCAGGCGCCCGTTCCGCAAGCAAGCGTTTCGCCGTTTCCGCGCTCCCAAACGCGCATTTTAAGATGATTTTTGCCCAAAACTTTGACAAATTCGGTATTTATTCTTTCGGGAAAAGCGGGATTGTTTTCAAACTTTTTGCCTTCCGCCACCAAATCAATATTGTCGGGGTCTTCAAACACCACGCAATGC